>NZ_JAFMPN010000013.1 GCF_017351175.1 Desulfovibrio sp. Huiquan2017
TACCAGCAAAACTCGGGAGTGCCGACATGGTATTTTTGTGGAAGCTTCCCGGTGGCGCCTTAAAGGGAACATCCGGCGTTGAAAACCGTCTGGCGGCGGAACTCGGGAGATCTGGCCTCCGGCGGGCAAGGCGTGCGTCCCGCCCTCCTTTCCTGCTCTTCGGGGCGGGCCTTTTCCATTATGCCCTTCGCGGACAAACGGGCCGGGGCCGTCCCCGCCGAGGCTGTCCATGAACAGTATTTGCATAATCTATTGATTCGAGGCTAAGCTGAACAGACGGATTCCGTTGCAAGATACAGGGGGATGCATGGACCTGCTTATCATGGCTTCCATAGGGATTCAGCTCACGGCCGCCGCCTTGGCGCTGCTTCTCATCCCGGAAACGGGTCGCCGCTGGTCGTGGATTCTGATCGCCGCCGGGCTCATCGGCATGGTCCACCGGCGGGTGCACACCCTGTACATGTACTGGCAGGGCCGGGCGGCACCGGACATGGCCTTCGAATTCATCGGGCTGCTGGTCTCCGTCATCATCCTCCTCGGGATCATCCAGATCCGACCCATCTTCCGGCAGCTCAAGGCGGCCAACGCAAAGCTGGCCAAGAGCGAGGAGCGCTTCCGGACCGTGGCCGATTTCACCTACGACTGGGTATACTGGCGCGGTCCCGACGGTCGGTTCCTGTACATGTCGCCCGCCTGTGAGCGGATCACCGGCTACCCCCGGGCCGCATTCATGAAGGACCCGGATCTGATGATCCGGATCGTGCATCCCGAGGACCGACCAGTGGTCAAGGCGCATCTGTTCCGGGAGCACCGGGCCGAGGAATCGGATATCCTGGATTTCCGCATCGTCCGGCCCGACGGCACGGAACACTGGCTGTCCCACAGCTGCGTGCCCGTGACCAACGCCGAGGGCACCTTCCTGGGCGCCCGGGCCAGCAATCGGATCATCGACCAGCGGGTGGAGGCCGAGAACCGGCTGCGCGAAAGCCGCAGGCTGTACCGCGATCTGGTGGAACAGTCCCACTTCATCGTTCTGGAGGTGGACACCCAGGGTAAGGTTTTCTTCATCAACCGCTGGGGGCTGGAATTTTATGGTTATCTCGAAGGAGAACTGATCGGCCGCGAGGCCGTGGGGTTGCTATTGCCTCGGACCGACAATCAGGGCCTGGACCTGAGCGCTCATTTCCACGATCTGCTCGACCGCAATCCGGGCCACACCTTTACCGAAGTGGAAGTCCTGCGCCACAACGAGACCCGGGCCACCCTGTCGCTGGGCACTTCGGTCATCGTGGACGAGATGGGCCAGGCCACCGGCATTCTCTGCCTCGGCATCGATATTACCGCGCGCAAGGCCGCTGAAAAACTCAAGGAAGATGTGGAGCGCATCGTCCGCCACGACCTCAAGTCCCCGCTCATGGGGATCATCGGGTTGCCCCGGCTCATGCAGGAGGACGAGAACCTGACCGACCGGCAGAAGGAGATGCTCCAAGTGGTCGAGGAAGCGGGCATGCAGATGATGGATCTGATCAACCAGTCCCTGACCCTGTACAAGCTTGAATCCGGGACCTACGAGCACCAGCCCCAGTCCGTGGATTGGCTGGCCATCATCATGCGCGCCGCGCGCGACACCTCCATGCACCGTGACCCCGCCTGCCGGGTGGAAGCCACCCTGGACGGGGAAAAGGTCCGGGACGGCATGCACCTGTTTATCCAGGGAGATTCCACCCTGCTCTACGGCATGGCCGCCAATCTGCTCAAGAACGCGGTGGAGGCCTCGGGCGGCCGCCCGGTGCATGTGGACATGACCAGCGGCGACCCGTGCGTGCTCGAAATCCGCAACAGCCTCCCTGTACCCGAGGAGGTCCGCCATTGTTTCTTCGACAAGTATTCCACCCACGGCAAGCACAACGGCACCGGGCTGGGCACCTATTCCGCCCGCCTGGCCGCCGAGGCCCACAGCGGCAATATCGCCATGGACTCCTCCCCGGAAACCGGTACCGTGGTCCGCGTCACCCTGCCTGGAGGGGGCGGAGCCGCGGCCTGATCCCGGGCGTCCGGGCCTAGCCCGTGACCACGTACAGGTGCATCTCGCGCGGGCCGTGGGCTCCGTGGACGAGTTGGGCTTCGATGTCCGCAGTCTTTGACGGGCCCGAGATGAAGGTGAAGGAAGCGGGGAGTTCTCCGGGTTTTTCAAGCAATGCGTAGCCCTCGGACAGATCGGCGACCAACCGGTCCAGCGGCAGGACCGCCACGTGGATGGACGGCACCAGGGACACGGCCCGGCCGTGGCCCGGTCCCGTGAGCAGGGCGATGGCTCCGCAGTCCGCGGCGCACCAGTCCGCGCCGGTCACGCCGATGTAGGCGGATTCGGCGGCGGCGCGCAGCCGCGCCTTGCCGGCAAGCTCGTCCTCGCCGTCCTCGAAGCGGGCCACGTCCACCCGGATGGGGTCGTCGGCCAGGAGTTCGGGAAGACGCAATGCGTGCGGCAGCGGGTCGTCATGAATGAGGATGTGCCTGTCTCCGCCCCATTCGGTCTCGGCCGTGCGCGCCAGATCGGCGATGCGCAGTCCGGCCTCGGCCATGTCCCCGACCGCATGGACATTGAGGTTCAAGGGGCCGGCGGTCCGCCGGAGCCGTTCCAGGAGGGCCAGCCGTTCGGGCGGGGTGCGGTCGGCGCGCGCAAGCAGGGCCTCCAGTTCGCCTTCGGCACGGCTGGAAAAGAGGGTGGCGGCGTCCGGGGCCTGGTCCCGGCCCAGGGCCTTGCGAATGCGGTCGAGGAACTGTTGCTCGTTATTCATGGTCGGCTTCCTTGAGGCGCTTGGCGTGGTCGGTCTTCCACCGGTCGGCGAAGGTCTTTTTGGCGATGGCCGGAAAATCGCGGGTGGCGGTCCACTTGGCGAGGGGGCCGACGCCCTTTCCCAGCACGCCGTCCCTGACGAACGGGGCCTGGGCCAGCCGCCCGGCCTTGACCAGCAGGTTGTAGGCGGTCCGGCTGGACATGGCCGCGCTCCAGGCCTTGAAGGCCCGGGCCTCGGTCTTGTCCACGGGGGCGACGTTCCAGGTTTCATCGCCATAGGCGAGCATGTGCCGCAGTTCCGAGAGCATGCGCGGCAGGTCGTTGTTCACCGGGCAGATGTCCTTGCACGCGCCGCACAGGGATTCGCCCCGGCAGAGGTCGGCGTGCGCGTTGACCCCCTGGATGAGGGGCATGATCACCGCGCCGATGGGGCCGGGATACGGGCCGTCATAGGCGTGCCCGCCGATGCGCCCGTAGACCGGGCAAATGTTCAGGCAGCCGCCGCAGCGGATGCAGGACAGGACCTCGCGGAACCGGGGGTCGGCGAGCATCCGCATGCGTCCGTTGTCGATGATCACCAGATGGAACTCCTCGGGGCCATCGGTCTCGCCGGGCTGGCGGGGGCCGCCCAGGAAGGAAACGTAGGTGGAGACCTTCTGGGCCGCCGCGCCGCGCGTGAGCAGGCGCAGGAGCATGTCGTGCTCGGCCAGGGTGGCCGTGACCCGCTCCATGCCCATGAGGGCCACATGGACCCGGGGCATGGTCGTGGCCATGCGGATGTTGCCTTCGTTGGACACCAGGCAGACGTGGCCGGTTTCGGCGCAAGCGATGTTGCAGCCGCTCAGTCCCATATCCGCGCCGAGCAGCTTCTCGCGCAACGCCTTGCGCGCGGCCTTGGTCAGGGTGGGCGGGTCTTCGGAGTAGGGGATGGAAAGCTTGTCCTCGAACAGTTTGCCGATCTGGCGCTTATTCATGTGGATGCACGGAGCGATGATGTGCGAGGGCGTGTCCCCAGCCAACTGAATGATGTACTCGCCCAGGTCGGTCTCAACCACCTCGATGTCTTCGGCTTCCAGCAGGGCGTCCACGCCGATCTCGGCCGAGGTCATGGACTTGCCCTTGACCACGCTTTTCACGCCGTTTTTGCGGGCCACGTCCAGGCAGTAGTTGCGCGCGTCCTCGGCCGTGGCCGCGAAGTACACGTGCCCGCCGCGCGCCCGGATTTTGTCGGCCAGAGTGGCCAGGACCATGTCCAGGTTGTTCAGGGTGCGCATCCGCGCCTCCTTGGCCAGACGGCGGTGCTCCGGGGTGATCTCGTCCCGCCACAGGGCCTGGGTGGATTTGCCGATGCGCTCCTGGATCATGCGGATGGCCGCATGCAATTCCTCGTTGCCGATGGCCTCGTGGGCCAGTTCTGCGTAGGTCTTGGCGCCTGCGTCGCGCATGGCTAATTTCCCTCCCCGGCCAGAATTTCGGCGATGTGCAGGGCTCGGACGTTCGAGCCCAGGCGCGAGAGTCGCCCGCGTATGTTCATCAGGCAACTGACGTCGCAGCCGACAACGGCTTCGGCCCCGGTGTCCAGGATGGTCTTGACCTTGTCGTCCGCCATGGCCGTGGATATCTCCGGATATTTGACCGAAAAGGTCCCGCCGAAGCCGCAGCAGCGGTCGGACTCGTCCATCTCGATGAGGGTCAGCCCCGGGGTGTTTTCCAGGAGCAGGCGGGGTTGCCGCCGGATGCCCAGGCCGCGCGAAAGGTGACAGGAGTCGTGGTAGGTCACGGCCCCGTCGAAGCGGCAGCCGAGCTGTGCGCCGGGATCGGTCACGCCCAAGACGTCCACCAGGTATTCGGTGAATTCGAACGTCCTGGCCGCCACCCGAAGCGCGCGTTCCAATTGGGCGGGGTCGTCCCGGAACAGATCGAGATAGTGGTGGCGGACCATGTGTACGCAAGAGCCGGATGGGCAGACGATGGCTTCGCTGTTTTCAAAAATGTCGAGAAACCGGCGGGCGGCCTTGGCCGCTTCGGTGCGGTACCCGGAATTGAAGGCGGGCTGGCCGCAACAGGTCTGGTCCGGGGGGTAGTGCATGCGCACGCCGAGCCGTTCCAGTACCCGGACCATGGCGTCACCTGTCTCGGGAGACAGAGAATCCACCAGGCACTGGATGAAGAGGGTCACGGTGGGTCGGGTCATTGTACAAAATCCGGAATATTATGTTGGTTGGTAGGGGGCGGATGTTGCACACTTCGCCGTAAACTTGCAAGTCCTTTCATGTTGCTGTAGAAAAATCGACACGTTAGCACATGTTACGGAATTGTCCGATCCGTCGTTTCCCTGGAGGGGGCTCATGAAGCGTTTTATTTGTCTTTTCGCCGCGCTGGTTGTTTTGGGCGTGGCAGGCCCGGCCCTTGCGGGCAAGGTCGTTATCGACGTCAGCCAGTTCGTCGAGCATCCGGCCCTGGATGCCATTCTCAAGGGGTTTCAGGATGAACTGAAAGAGGGCGGCATCGACGCCGAGTACAATATCTACAACTCCCAGGGGAACATCGGCGTGGTCTACCAGATCGCCACCCAGGTGGCGGCCGACAGGCCGGACATGATCGTGGCCATCGCCACGCCCAACGCCCAGGCCCTGATCAAGCAGTACGACAAGACCCCGGCCCTCAAGGGTACGCCCATGCTCTTCACCGGCATCACCGATCCGCTCCTGGCGGGGCTGGTGACCGACTACGAACATCCGGGCGGCGACGTCACCGGCGTGTCCAATCAGATGCCCATGGGCAAGCACCTGGACATGATCCGCAAGTTTCTGCCGAACCTGAAGCGGCTCGGCTTCCTGTACAACGCGGGCGAGGCCAACTCCGTGTCCAACTTGAACCGGGTCCGGGCGGCAGCCGGGGAACGGGACATCGAGATCGTGGCGACCGCGGTGACCAGCTCCGCCGACGTGCAGCAGGCGGCGTCCAGCCTGGTGGGCAACGTGGACGCCATCTATATCCCCACGGACAACACCGTGGTTTCGGCCATGGAGGTGGTCGTCAAGGTTGGGCGGCGGAGCCGTACCCCGGTCTTCGTGGCCGATGCGGACTCCGTGTCGCGCGGGGCCGTCGCGGCGCTGGGCTTCGATTATTACCAGCACGGCCGCCAGACCGGAGCCATGGCCCTCCGCATCCTGAACGGGGCCAAGCCCGGCGATATCCCGGTGGAGTTCCAGAAGCGGCTTTCCTTCCACATCTATCCGGCCGCCGCCGAAAAGATGGGCGTCGAAATTCCCGAAAGCCTGCTTGGGGAAGCCGACGTGATCCACAAGTAGCCGCCGAAACGACGACAAGGGCCGCCCCTCCACCGGAGGGGCGGCCCTTGCTTATGGCATTGTGTGCGGGCCGGGCTCAGAACCGTTCGAAGTCGGTGTCGTTGTCCATGTCCAGATTCATGCCGTTGCCCGGGGGCCCCGGGGATTCGGCGGGCGCCGCGTTTTCGGCCGCAGGCAGGGCGGCCGCCGGAGCGGAGTGCGCTTGGACAACGGAGCGCTTTTTCTCGGTGGGCTTGCCCACGTTGAAGAAGGACATGGTGTCCTGGAGCTGCTGACTCTGGCTGGACAGCTCTTCGCTGGTGGAGGCCATTTCTTCGGACGCCGAGGCGTTCTGTTGGATGACGGTGTCGAGCTGGCCTATGGCTTGGTTGATCTGTGTCGCGCCCGCGTTCTGCTCGTTGCTGGCGGCGGTGATCTCCTGGACCAGGGAGGCGGTCCGTTCGATGTCCGGGACCAGTTGGCCGAGCATCTTGCCCGCCTTTTCGGCCACCTCCACGCTGGTCGAGGACAGCTCGCTGATCTCTGCCGCGGCCGTGCCCGAGCGCTCGGCCAGCGTGCGCCCCTCGGCCGCGACCACGGCGAAGCCCTTGCCGTGCTCCCCGGCCCGGGCCGCTTCGATGGCCGCGTTCAGTGCCAGCAGATTGGTCTGCCGGGCTATCTCCTCGATGATCGAGATTTTTTCGGCGATTTCCTTCATGGCTTCCACGGTCTGGCCTACGGCTCCGCCGGATTCGCGGGCGTCCGCAGCCGCCTTGGAGGCCAGCGCCTCGGTTTCGCGGGCGTTTTCGGCGTTCTGGCTGATGTTGGAGGCCATCTGTTCCATGGACGAGGAGACCTCCTCGATGGACGCGGCCTGCTCCGTGGCCCCTTGGGACAGAGACTGGGAAGAGGCGGACAGCTCGGCGCTGCCCCCGGCCACGTTGCGGGTCGCTGCGTCCACATCGGCCACCACGGACTGGAGCCGTGAAACCATGTCGTTCAAGGCTTGCGCCAGGACGCCGATCTCATCGCGTTGGTTGATGTCCAGCGTGCTGGTGAAATCGCCCCCGCTCATGCGCTGGGCAAAACCCACACCCTGGAGGATCGGGCGGGTTATCATGCGCGTCAGCACCCAGGCCAGGATGACCCCGATGAGGAAGGCCGCGGCCAGCCCCACGCCCATGATCGTGGATGCTGTCCCCAGGGCGGACACGGCGGCATTGGCCCGTTCCTGTGTGGCCGCCACGCCTGCCGTGGCCGTGTTCTTCGCCGCGGCGAGCACGGCCAGGCCCGCCGTATTGCGCTGCTTGTTCAGCTCGTTCATGGCCTGGAAGTTGGCCAGGAACTGCTTCATGGCCGTGTTGTATTCTTCAATGGCGACGCGGATGGTTTCCAACAGGCTGAGATTCGATGCCTGCCGGGTAACGGCCTTGACGGCTTCAAGCTGTTCCCGCATGGGCGTGAAACGCTCCAGGGCGGCCTCCATTGTCTTCGGGTCGCTCGCAGCCTGGGCCTTGAAATTTTCAACCCGAACCTCGTTGCAAAGCTGGATCATGGCGTTGATTTTGGCGACCTTGCCGATTCGTTCATGGATTCGGAAGGTCGCCGCGCCCGCGTCCACATCCTGATCCAGGAGCTGTTGCTGTATGGCCAGCAGTTCCCGGCAATTCTTCATGAATGCCGCCGCGGCGCTGTCCATGGCCTCGCGGTTCTCCCCGATGGCGTCGATCAGCTGCCGGGTCTGCCCCACCAGCGTCTTATAGGCGCTTATGCCTTGTACGGCGTTTTCGGCATCCGCTTTCAGCTTGACGAGGCGGGGATATTTCTCCGCATGGGCCTTGGCCTGGCGTAGATGGCCGTCGGTCTCGCTCAGCCATTTCTGCCCTTCGTCCCAATATGAGGCCTTATGGCTCAGGGAATACCCCCGGACGGAGTACATGGTCAGCAGCGCGGCACGTTCCAGGCCGTTGGCGATGGCCACTTCCGGGACGTATTCTTCGGCGAGTTGTCGCGATTCCTCGCTCACGGTCAGCATGTCATAGATGGCGAGGCCGCCCAGAGCCGCGGCGATGAGGATCAAACAACCGAAGCCCAGACCGAGCTTCAGGCCAAGATTCAGGTTTTTGAACATGGGCCCTCCAATGAGCTTTGTGGTGTGCCGGGCTTCCCGGCGGGGAAGCCGCACAAGGGCGATTCTTCCCTATACTTCCGAACGCATACAGGAAAAAAAGATTGTGGACCACTATATTCGATTTAAAAATCAACTTCTCGAATATTCGGCGCCTGGCGACTCAGCGGTTGGGGAAGTATTGGACCAGGGAACGGGAATCCAGGTAGCCCTTGATTTCCTGGTCGATTTCCCCGGGGTTCAGGGTGGAGGTGATCGTCAGGTCGATGTCTTCGCCCAGCCGATAGATCATGGCGTCGTGCTTGGGGATGTTCGCGTCGTAGATGACCACTTCGGGGAGCAGGGGGTTGGCCGGGTTGACCGAGACGACCACGCCCACGTCACCGGAGCTGAAACGGCACACGGTTCCGGGCGGATAGACTCCGAGCATCTTGATGAAGGTCTCCAGGTACTTCCCCTCGAATTGCGCCTTGCGCTTGGCGAACATCAGGGACAGGGCTTTGTGCGGAGCGAGCCCGAGCTGTACGTCCCGGGTGTTGACCAGCCGGTCGTAGACGTCCGCGATGGACACGATCTTGCTCATGTCGGCAATGGCGTCGCCCTTGAGGCCCTTGGGGTACCCCCGGCCGTCGCACTGCTCGTGATGCTGGTAGACGATCTTCATGACCTGGGGGTCGATGCCGGGCAGCTTGGAGAGCATTTGCACCCCGATCATGGGGTGCCGCTTGAAGAGAATCCACCCGGATTTGCTCAGCTTGGTGCTGATGGCGATGTCGCCGGGCAGAAGCAGCAGGCCCACGTCGTGGAGCAGGGCGCCCAGGCTGAGAATATTCATGTCCTCGGCGGACAGGCCCAATTGTTTGCCGAGCATCAGGGACAAGGTCATGACGTTGAGGGAATGAAAATGCTGGCCCGCATCCGTGGCGGTCATATTGATGTGCTGGATGGCCAGGCTGACGTCGTCCAGGAACGTATTGCCGAAGGCCTCGGCCAGCCGCTTGGCGTCCGCGGCGGCCGAGGGCTCCGCGCCCTTGATGCCTTCGAAGATCCATTTGGATTTGTTCAGGCCCTTGCCGAATTTCTCGCGGACCTCGTTGAACCGGGCCCGCCGAGCCCGCAGCTCCGAGGCCTTTTCGCGTTTGCGGCGGGACTTGGCGGCCGTTCCCGTGCTGTCCGGGGGCTCGGGCTCCATGGCCCGGTCCTCGGGCAGCGGGGCGGACCGGCTTTTTTGTGGATCGTAGAGCACGGTGGCGCGGCCGATTCCGATGATGTCCCGCAGTTCCCGGCGGTTTTTGATCTCGAAGTTGGACAACAGGAAGGGGTGGCTGAACCAGGGAATCTCCCGGAGGCTCACGTACATGCCCACGGTCAGGCGCTTGACCGATATCTCTTCGAACATGGCTGGCTCCCGGCCTATTCGCCGATGGTTTCCCGGATTTGGATGGGCTCCGTGATGTCGAGGAATTCATCGCAGTGCTTCTGGATGAATGCGACGGTCTTCGGGGTCAGTATTTCGCCGCTGGACAAGAGCTTCCGTCGACGGCCGTCCACTTCCCCGTAGACGTCCTCGGCCACGACCATGCCCGGAGCGAGCCCCAGGGGATAAATGGCTCGTTGCACGATCTCGCCCGTATCGCCCACGATGGCCTTGAACTCCTCGAGCAGGCGTTTGTCGTAGAACTTGGCCCGCTGCTTGAGGATGAAGATCGTCTCGCCGATGCTTTTGCCGTTCTGGACGAGGTAATGGTAGTCCAGGACCAGGCGGATCATCCGCGCAGTCGGGGGGATTTGGTCGCCCCGGACGTCGTCCTTGGGGTAGCCGCTGCCGTCGTAGCGTTTCTGGATGTAGTGCAGGCAGTGCGCCAGATCGCTGGTCCGTTCGTCCCCCTCCAGCAGGAGCACGGCCCGCTCCACATGCTCGAAGATTGCTTTTTGGGTCTCGGCGCTGGTGTCGCAGCCGCTCATGACCGACGAGAGCTTTTCGCCGTCGAGGCTGGACAGGATCAGCAGATAGGCGTTGAAGAATTCCTGGATGCGTTCCGCGTCGCAGCCCACGTTGGTCGCCAGGGCCATGAGCAGGGGCCGGACGCGCTCGTGGCAGATGTATACGCAGGGGATGTAGTTGCTGGTGAATTCGACAAGGGAATGGAGGATGGCCTTTCCCTTGCCCACCCGGGCCGAATGGCCCAGCACTTCCTTGAAGTCGTCCACGACCTGCTTCAGCCGCTTCTTGGAACAGGGACTGAATATTGTGGTGTGCGCAGGTATGGAAACGCCGCGAAGCCGGGCTTCGTTTTCAAGGGAGGGCAGCAACAGGATGGTCAGTGCGCCGGGCCAGGTGAGGCGGATCAGGGCCATGTTTTTGCGGATCTCCGGCGCGGGACCGTTTCCCACATAGATGACGATGTTCGGCTTGCCGCCACATCCCATCTCCTCAAGGTCTTCGACCGGGATGCTTTGGACGCTGAACTCTTCGCGGAAGAGCGTTTCGATGGCGTTATGAAACTTTTTGGTCTCGTCGATGACAAGCATTTGCAGCATGGCGTGTTCCCCCGTGCATTCCGCATCCGTTCCGAAAACGGTTCCACCGGGAAGAGCCGATGCCCCGGCCAGGACAGGGGCCTCGGGCGGTGTCGGTCGTATGTTCGATGCCGTGAGCGGGATTTGACGGTTAGTTCCTGTTCCTTGTTCGTATAATGCCTTGCATCTCTGCGAAATTATTTGGCAACCTGTTGCAATGGTTAATATTTTTACCTTCTATATAGTATGATTCGAAGTTAATCGTGTCAATGATTATCGGCGAAAACATACTGTCTTCTGATTGCCCCGGGAGATCACGCGACCGCGGCCGATGGCTTCTTGTCGAGTTCCACGAGGAAGTAGGCGGCCAGGTCGCAGCCCGCGATCCTGGATCATTGCGCGAGGTCCAGGGGGGAGCGGCTGGTGGACCATGAGTCGGGCCGATTTCGCGCCTTTCAGGTGGTGCCATTGCTTTTTTCGTATTGATTCCATGGAAGGTGTCTCCGTGTCGGCAAGGTTTACTCTCATGGTACAGCCTGGAGCAAAGGGCGGCTCGCGTCAAGGCGTTGTGTCCGCTCGTTTTCGCCGCACGGATACGGCTTGACTTTGGTTAGTGAATGGTCGTTAACTAAAGACATGAGAGAGCGTCTCGACAGTGATGTCCGCAAGGGACAGATCGCGGATGTGGCCCTGGAATTGGTGGTGTCCGAGGGGATTTCGGGCCTGACGGTCAAGAATATCGCCCGGCAGGTGGGGGTCACGCCCCCGGCCCTGTACCGGCATTATGCGGGCAAGACCGAAATCCTGGCCGCCGTGGTGGACTACATCACCGGCGTGTACACCGAGAGCCGGAAGCGGGTGCTCCGGAAGACGGCCGGGCCGGTGACCCTGCTGCGCGAGCTGTTTTTCTCCCAGGTGCGTCTGTTCGAGCGCTATCCGGCCGTGCCGGTGTTCTTTTATTCGGATTTGCTCTGGCGCGAGGAGCCCTCTCTGGGGGCGCTGCTCAACCGCCACCTGGAGGAGTTCGCGGCCGAGGTGGCCGAGGTCATCCGCCAGGGCCAGGGCCTGGGGCGCATCCGGACCGACGAGACGCCCGAGCGGCTGTTCATCGCCTTTCTCGGGTTGTTTTCTTCCATGGGGATTCTGGCCGGGCGCGGACTGTGCCGCGTGGACATGGCCGTCCAGCCCGAGATCAACTGGAAAATTTTCGAAAACTACATCACCACTGCGGATGCCTCCTCGGGACGGGCGGGCATGGAGCGCGGCGATTGCGAGGTGGTCCCATGAAGCGCAAGTTCGGCCCGTGGCTGACGGGCATCGTCATGCTGGTCCTTTTGGGTGGAGCCGGAGTCTGGTACTGGCTTGGCCGGGACGTGGTCGAGGAAGGATTCGCCGAGGGCAACGGACGCATCGAGGCCACGGAGATTGCCGTGGCCGCCAAGTGGGGCGGCAAGGTGGCCGAGGTCCTGGTGGACGAGGGCGATTACATGCAGGCGGGCGACGTGGTGGCCCGCATGGACATGCAGACCGAAAAGGCCCAAGTGGCCGAAGCCGAGGCTGATCTGGCCAGGGCCGGGAGCGCCCTGGAGACGGCCAAGGCCCAAGTCTTTCAGCGTCGGGCCGAGGTGGCCTCGGCCCAGGCGGACCTGGCCCGCCAGCAGAGCCAGCTCGACGTGGCCCGCAAGAGCGACAAGCGCATCCAGACCCTGGTCAAGAGCGAGGTGGTATCCCAGCAGGACGCGGACAACAGCCATGGCGATCTTCGGACCGCCCAGGCGGCCTGGCGCGCGGCCCGCGCCCAGGTCAAGGCGGCCGAGGCCGGGGCCAGGGCCGCCCAGGCCCAGGTGGCCGAGGCCGAAGCCAACATCAACGCGGCCCAGGCCGTGGTCGATCGGCTGGAGCAGGTCCTTGCGGACGGCGTCCTGCGTGCGCCCAAGGCGGGCCGGGTCCAGTACCGCGTGGTCGAGTCCGGCGAGGTGGTCGCCGCGGGCGGCAAGGTGGTCAGCCTGGTGGATCTGGGCGATGTGTACATGACGTTCTTCCTGCCCGAAGTCGAGGCGGGGCGGACCGCCATGGGCGCCGAGGTACGCGTGATCCTTGATGCCGCGTCGCAGTATGTCATTCCGGCCAAGATTTCCTTCGTGGCCAGCGTGGCCCAGTTCACGCCCAAGGCCGTGGAGACCAGCGACGAGCGCCAGAAGCTCATGTTCCGCATTAAGGCCCGCATCGAGCCCGAGCTGCTCCGGCGCTATGCCCGGTACGTCAAGACCGGGCTGCCCGGCGTGGCCTACGTGCGCCTGGATGCGGCCAAGGCGTGGCCCGACCGGCTGGCCGTGAGCCTCCCGGAGGAAGTCAAGTGATCCCGGCGCCGAACGCCGAGGACCGGCGGACGGACCTCGTGGTCCGGCTGGCGGGCGTGACCCACCGTTACGGCGACACCCTGGCCGCCGCCGACGTCTCCTTGGAGTTGCCCGCCGGGAAGATGATCGGCTTCATCGGCCCGGACGGAGTGGGCAAGTCCACCTGGCTCGGGCTCATGGCCGGGGCGCGCAAGATCCAGGACGGCGAGGTCACGGTCCTGGGCGGGGACATGCGCAACAGGCATCATCGCGAGCGGCTCTTCCCGCGCATCGCCTACATGCCCCAGGGGCTGGGCAAGAATCTCTATCCGACCCTGTCCGTGCGCGAGAACATCGATTTTTTCGGCCGTCTGTTCGGCCAGTCCCGGGCCGAGCGCGACCGGCGCATTCGCGATTTGCTGCGCAGTACCGGCATGAGCGACTTTGCGGACCGCTCCGCCCGGAAGCTGTCCGGGGGCATGAAGCAGAAGCTCAGCCTGTGTTGCGCCCTGGTCCATGATCCGGACCTGCTTATCCTGGACGAACCCACCACCGGCGTGGACCCGCTTTCGCGCCGTCAGTTCTGGGAACTCATCGGACGCATCCGGGCCGGACGGCCGTCCATGAGCGTGCTCATCGCCACCGCCTACATGGAGGAGGCCGAGCGTTTCGACTGGCTGGTGGCCGTGGACGACGGCAGGAAGCTGGCCGAGGGCGACCCGGCCGAATTGCGCAGGCGCACCGGGACCGAGACCCTGGAAGAGGCCTTCCTGGCCCTGTTGCCCGAGGAGCGCAAGCGCGGCCACCACGCGCTGACCATCCCGCCGCTGCACAAGGGCGAGACGGTTATCGAGGCCACGGGCCTGACCATGCGCTTCGGCAATTTTACCGCTGTGGACGATATCAACCTTTCCGTGGACCGAGGCGAGATATTCGGCTTCATCGGCTCCAACGGGTGCGGCAAGTCCACGACCATGAAAATGCTCACCGGCCTGCTCGAACCGACCCAGGGCGAGGCCCGGCTTTTGGGCCGCAAGCTGGACGCCCGGAACATGGCCACCCGGCGGCGCGTGGGCTATATGTCCCAGGCCTTTTCCCTGTATGGCGAGCTGACCGTGCGCCGCAACCTGGAGCTCCACGCACGGCTTTTTCATCTCTCTCCGGGCGAGGCCCGGGAACGCATCGCCGGACTCGGCGAGCGGTTCGACCTGGCGCGCTACGGCGACGACCGGCCCGACGACCTGCCCCTGGGCATCCGCCAGCGGCTGCAACTGGCCGTGGCCGTGCTGCACCGGCCGGACGTGCTCATCCTGGACGAGCCCACCTCGGGCGTGGATCCCGTGGCCCGGGACGGCTTCTGGGAGCTGATCATCGACCTGTCGCGCCGGGACGGGGTGACCATCTTCATCTCCACCCATTTCATGAACGAGGCCCAGCGTTGCGACCGGGTGGCCCTGATGCACGCGGGCCGCATCCTGGATACGGATACCCCCGAAGCCCTGCGGGAGAAGCGCGGGGCCGCGACCCTGGAAGAGGCCTTCATCGCCTATCTGGAGGAGGCCTCGGGCGGGACCGGCAAGCACGATGAGCCCGAGGGGGTGTTCGCGGAGACGGCCGCCGAAGAAGAAGGCGCGACGGCAGGGCGGGAGGGCGTGTCCCACCCCCGGTTCAGCCTGTCCCGGCTGCTCAGCTTCTCCATCCGCGAATCCATGGAGCTCAAACGCGACCCCATCCGCCTGGGCATGGCCCTGTTCGGCACGCTCATCCTCATGCTGGTCATCGGCTACGGCATCAACCTGGATGTGGAGGACCTGACATTCTCCAGCCTGGATCAGGATCAGACCACGGCCAGCCGGAATTATATTCTGGAATACGAGGGGTCGCGCTATTTCTCGGTCCGGCCGCCGGTGCAGAGCCCGGCCGGGATGGACAAGCGCATGGTCGCGGGCGAATTGTCCGTGGTCATTCAGATCCCGCCCAACTTCGGCCGAGACCTGGACCGGGGCGATGTGCCCGAGGTGGGGGCGTGGATCGACGGAGCCATGCCCAGCCGGGCCGAGATCGCCCGGGGGTACGTCCAGGGAGTGCATGCCCAGGCGCTGTCCCGGCTGGCTTCCAGAACGGGCAGGGGCGCCGCCCTTTACAACATGCAGGTGCGCTATCGCTACAATCCGGAAATGAAGAGCATCGTCGCCATGGTCCCCAACGTCATCCCCCTGCTTCTGGTCTTCATCCCGTCCATGCTCACCGCGTTGGGCGTGGTCCGCGAAAAGGAGATGGGCTCCATTCTCAACGTCTATACCACGCCGGTGACCAAGTTCGAATTTTTGGTGGGCAAGCAGTTGCCCTACATCGCCCTCTCGATGGTCAATTTCGTGTTCCTGTTTCTTCTGGCCGTGCTCCTGTTCCGGGTGCCGTTCACGGGCAGCCTGGCCACGGTGGCGCTGGGCGCGCTGGTCTATGTGGTGGCCACCACCGGCCTGGGGCTGTTGGCCTCCACCCTGACCTCCAGCCAGGTGGCGGCCATCGCGGGCACGGCCATCTTCACCCTGCTCCCGGCCATTCAATTCTCCGGGCTCCTCGACCCGGTCTCCACCCTGGAGGGCCTGGGGCGAGTGATCGGGTCCGTGTACCCGACCACCTACTACCTGCTCATCAGCGGGGGGACCTTTTCCAAGGGGTTGGGGCTGGCCGATCTGGCCGGGTCCTTCTGGCCGCTCCTGGCGGCCATCCCCGTAACCACGATCCTGAGCGTGCTCATCCTCAGGAAACAGGAGGTCTAGGATGCGGAGCGCGTTTCTCGGCAGCCTGTCCAACATCCTGGCTCTGGGGGTCAAGGAGTTCCGCAGCCTGCTCTACGACAAGGCCATGCTCTTCCTGATCCTGTTCATGTTCACGGGCACGGTCTACGCCGACGCCCGGGCCAAGCCCGAATCCCTGAACCGGGCCTCGGTGGCCGTGGTGGACGAGGACCGGTCCCAACTTTCCAGCCGGATCGTCGCGGCCCTGCACCCGCCGCAGTTCATGCCGCCGGAATTCATCGACCTGGCCGAAATGGACAAGGGCATGGACTCAGGGAAGTACACCTTCGTCCTGGACATCCCGCCCGACTTCCAGCGCGACGTCGTGGCCGGGCGCACCCCGGACCTGCAACTCAACGTGGATGCGACGCGGCTGTCCCAGGCCCAGACCGGGACCAGCTACCTCCAGCACATCGTGGACGGCGAAATCCGCGCCTACGAGCAGCGCTACCAGTCCGCAGCGGCCGCGCCGATCGACCTGAACATCCGGGTCTTCTTCAACCCCAATGTCAGCCAGTTCTGGTTCGCGGCCATCAACTCCATCGTCAACAACATCACCATTCTCGGCATCCTGCTCACCGGGGCGGCGCTCATCCGCGAGAATGAGCACGGGACCATCGAACACCTTCTGGTCATGCCCGTGACCCCGCTGGAGATCATGATCTCCAAGGTCTGGTCCATGGGGCTGGTGGTGCTGGTGGTCTCGTCCCTGTCCTTGCACGTCATGGTCCAGGGGGTGCTGGGCGTGACCCTGAACGGTTCGACCCTGCTGTTCGCCTGTTGCTCCCTGCTCTACCTGTTCGCGGCGGCCTCGGTGGGCATCTACATGGCCACCCTGGCCCGGACCATGCCCCAGTTCGGCCTGCTGGCCATCCTGGTCCTGTTGCCCCTGGAAATCCTGTCCGGCGGCACCACCCCGCGCGAGAGCATGCCCCAAGCCATCCAATGGATCATGTCCCTGGCCCCGACCACCCATTACGTGTCCCTGGCCCAGGCCATCCTTTTCCGGGGCGCGGGCCCCTCGGTCATCTGGCCAGATTTTCTGGGCATGGCCACCATCGGCGGCGTTTTCTTCTGGTTCGCCCACCACAGGTTGCGCCGGATGATCAGCTCTCTGCACTAACTTCGGTATCGGGACCATACAGGTCGCGGACCACGTCGAGCCAGGCCCGGGCCGCTGCGGACAGGTACCCGCCCCGGCGCCAGATCACGGCCATGTCCCAATCCGTGTTCGGCTCGTCCAGCCTGACGAGGCGCACGCCGGGACCGCGCCGTTGCTCGGCGATGAGCCGGGGCAGGAAGGCCACCCCCAGTCCGGCCTCGGCCAGTCGGCAGATGAAACCGATCTGGCTGCTTTTGGTGATGATGGCGGGTTCAAATCCCCGGCTGCGGCACGCCCCGAGAATGATCCGATTCAGGGCGAACCCGTCCTCGAACAGGATGAAGGGCTCGTCGCGCACCTGGTCCAGGGTGATGGCGTCGAGGGCCGCCTGGGCATGGTCGGGCGAGAGCAGGGCCACCAAGGGCTCCCGGCGCACGGGCAACCATTCGAAATCGTCGGGCACGGGCAACAGGGAGGCGGCCAGCTCCACGCCGCCGGCCCGCAAGACCCCCTCCAACTGGTCGCTTCCGTGCTCCACCAGCCGGATCTCCACCTTGGGATGCCGTCGGCGATATTCGGCGAAAACCGGCGCAAACAGGGCGCTGGCCCCGATCTGGGGCAGCCCGAGTAGAAGGGTGCCCCCGGCCAATCCGTGCAGCTCCTCCAGTTCGAGGAGCATGTCGCCGTGCTCGGCCAGCATTCTCAATCCCCGGCGATAGACCACCTGTCCCGCATCGGTCAGGACCACGCCCCGCACGCTGCGGTCCAGGAGCGGCGCGTCCAGCTCGTTCTCCAATTGGCGCACGCCCTTGCTCACCGTCGATTGCGTGGCGAACAGCGCCTCGGCCGCCCGGGAGAATCCCTGGCGGCGGACCACTTCCACGAACATTTGAATTTTGCGAAATTCCATGGCTATTCCAATATGGAATAATGTTGAGTTCCACAAGTCATTTGCTTCATTACTCGGACGGCCCTACCTTTCCGCAACGAGGTTCACCATGAGTACACGCGCCATCGCGGTTTCGTTCCGCAGGAAATTTCACCATAGCAGCTTGGCCCAGATCGGCCTGCTGTTCGCCGTCTGGCTGGCCAGCGAGGGGCTGGTTCGGGGGCTGCATCTCCCCATCCCCTCGGGCATCGTCGGCATGTTCATCGTCTATGTCCTGTTGGCCCTGGGCAGGGTCAGCCCCCGGAGCCTGCGCCGGGGGTCCCGCTGGTATCTCGGCGAGATGCTGCTTTTCTTCATCCCCGCCGTTCCCGCCGTCACGGCGCACCCGGAGTTCTTCGGCTGGCTCGGCCTCAAGGTCCTGGTCGTGATCTTTCTGGGCACCTTGTCCGTGATGAGCGTCACGGCCTTGACCGTGGACATCTTTTACCGTTGGAGGCTTCGTCATGATGGTTCCGTTTGCGAGTAGCGCCTGGGTCCAGATCGGCGGGTGGTCCCTGCTGACCATCGGTTTGTATCTGGTGGTCAAGCGCGTCTACAAGCGTTGGGGGCAGTGGTGGCAGATGCCCCTGGCCCTGACCCCGGCCCTGGTCATCGGCGTGGTCCTGTCCCTGCATGTCTCCTACGGCGAATACTACCGCTCCACGAGCTGGCTGGTCGTGCTTTTGGGCCCGGCTACCGTGGCCTTCGCCGTACCCATCTACGAGCAGCGGGCCCTGATCCGCCGCTATTGGCCCATTCTGGGCGCGGGCATGGTCGCGGGCACGGGCACGGCCATTCTGACCAGTTGGACCTTTGCCTCGCTCCTCGGCATCGACGGCCCCTTGCGGTTGAGCCTCCTGCCCCGGTCCATCAGCACCCCGTTCGCCATGGACGTGTCCCGCGACATCGGCGGTACGGCCGATCTGACGGCGATTTTCGTGGTCATTACCGGTGTGCTCGGTTCCATTCTCGGCGGTTTTCTGGCCAAGCGCCTGCCGCTGCGCTCCCCCCTGTCGCGCGGCGCCATGCTCGGCGTGGCCGCCCATGCGGCGGGCACGGCCAAGGCCCACGAACTCGGGGCCGAGGAAGGTTCCGTGGCCGGACTGCTCATGATCCTGGTGGGCATGCTTAATGTCTTCGGCGCCACGGCGTTCGCGGCGTTGCGATAGTGGACGGTCGGCCCTCCATCGCCCGCGCATGAGCCGATTGCCCGGAATATGTGATATTCCTGGCGGCCTCGGCAAAGCGTTTGTCGAGCTTTTGCGATTCCAAAATCCACTCAATCCCGTGCTCGCCAAACCGTGCCTTGCGCACGCGATCTGCCCTGTCCCCCAAAAAAGAACAATATCCAGTAGGCCTCACCCCACTGGCCCAGGCCCCGGCGGTTGACGGGCCACAAACCTCCGAGGGAGGGGCTGGTTTGTGATGTCCGTTTCCGGTTGGATTTGGGAATCCGCTACGCCAAGGGCAGCCTGCTGGATGCTTTTATCTCCCGAAGCGAGATGTTGGAGCGTATGTTCACCACGCCGGGGATCTTTCGGAGTACCCCTTCGATAAAATCGCTGTAGTCGTCCAGGTCTTTGGCCACGACCTGAAGCAAAAAGTCGTCATCACCTGTGGTGTTGTGGCAGGAAAGGACATTTGAAGACGCCCTGATAATGTTCTCGAACACGGCTGTCGTTTCCTCTGAATGCTGATTGCAACTCAGTTGGACGAAGGAAAGTACGCCAAACCCCAATGCCTTGCGATTCAGCATGGCCTGAAATCCCTTTATAACTCCGTCATCCAGGAGCCGTTTCAACCTGCGCCAGCAGGAGGCTTCGCTCATGGCGAGTTGTTCGGCCAGCTTGGCGTTGGCCATCCTGCCGTCCTCCTGCAACAGGCGCAAAACACCAATATCCTTCTCGTCCAGTACCTTCATCGCTGTGTCCTCTCATTTATTCGGCATTGGTGAAATACTCTTTCGTTTTTGTTGTGTGTTTCACATGAAATTGCAAGGACAATTCAGGTCGTAAAAGGCTATCATTCAGCAAATCCTTTGATGAACGCCCAAGACGCCTGTTCACCGTGAAAACCATGAGGAGTTGCCATGCGCGCCATGTATTACGAAGCTTTCGGGCAGACACCTGTCATCACCAATCTTGCCGACCCGGCACCGGATGACGGCGGGGTGGTCGTCAAGGTCATGGCCTCCGGACTGTGCCGGAGCGACTGGCATGGCTGGATGGGCCATGATCCGGACATCGCGCTCCCGCATGTGCCGGGCCATGAACTGGCGGGTGTCGTCGTGGCGGCGGGGAAACGCGTCACCCGGTGGAAGGCGGGCGACAGAGTCACCGTCCCGTTTGTCTGCGGTTGCGGGGCGTGCCCCCAGTGCGACAGCGGCAACCACCAGGTGTGCGACCACCAGTTTCAGCCTGGTTTCACCCACTGGGGCTCTTTTGCCGAGTATGTGGCGATCCAATACGCGGACGTGAATCTGGTGCGCCTGCCGGAGTCTCTTGATTACGCGACTGCCGCGAGCCTCGGCTGCCGGTTTGTGACGGCGTTTCGGGCCGTGGTCGATCAGGCCCGGACTTCCGCCGGACAGTGGGTGGCGGTCCACGGTTGCGGCGGCGTCGGACTCTCGGCCATCATGATCGCGAATGCCCTGGGAGCCAACGTCATCGGCATCGATATCGGTGACGACAAGCTGGAGCTCGCACAACAGCTCGGAGCGGTTGCGGTCGTCAACAGCACGAAGGTGAAAGACACGGTCGAGGCCGTGGTGGACATATCCGGCGGTGGAACGCATGTGTCCATTGACGCCTTGGGAAATCCGACCACCTGTTTCAACTCCATTGCGAACCTGCGGAAGCGGGGCAGACACGTGCAGGTGGGACTGATGCTCGGAGAGCACACCTCTCCGCAAGTTCCCATGTCCAAGGTCATAGCCAATGAGCTGGAGATATATGGCAGCCACGGCATTCAGGCGCATCGCTACGAAGCCATGTGGCGCATGATCGAACATGGCAAGCTGGACCCGAAGAAGCTGGTGGGAAAGACCATCACTCTGGAAGAAGGGGCCGGCGCGCTCACGGATATGGATAATTTCACGGCAACGGGCATCACCGTCATTGATCCCAACATCTAACAAACACAACGGTCTCGTGAAGAACAAGAAAGGCACTTGCGGAATAGGCGTCAGCGCCTGATTTTTCGTCGTCATCCCCAAGGGGCCCCTGTTGCCGCCGAGGTTCTCGGTCCAGTGCGCCGGGATCAGGTTCCGGCCGCATGCTTGAGGGCTCATCCCGGGAAGGCGGGGTTGCTCAAGGACCCTTCGCCCACCCACGGGATGCTCCTGGACTCATGGGCCGAGGACCCCAAAGTCGTGGACCCGCCAATCCAGACGGACCCGCAAGGCGCAGAAGCGGTTCATCGGTTTTTTGCGCTGCACGGCAATGGCGCACGGGGCCGGATAATTTCAGATAAGGCGCAACGAAGGCACGGATTGCCGGGGGGATGGATGCGGCCCCGGGACAGCCGTGTGTCCCGGGGCCGTGGTTGCGTCTTCTAATTCCTGACCGGCGTCAGATCATCAATGGTTTCCTCGGTCGGCAGATCAATTTGGACGATCTTCCGCCCGCCGAAGTCAACCCGGTTGAGGTCGATCATCTTGATCCGGCGGCTGGCGTAATTGGTGACATAGAGCTTGAGGGCCTTGAGGTCCGCCACGATCGTCGCCTGCGTGATGTCCGCCTCGCGCTTGCCGTCGACCATGCCGACGGAGGCTCCCTGCGGTATGTCGAACTGGTTCAGGATGTGGAAGGCCTGCAGCACGGCATCCCTGCCGGAGGCCATGGGGAAGACCGCTTGCGAATAGACGGCCGCGCGGATGAAGCGGGAAGGGGGAGTGAAGTCCCCGGGCATGCCGCCGAGGCCGGAACCCTGGCCAAGCTGCTTGAACTCGATCTTGTCCAGCTTGACGGGCGGCACGTTGAGCGGGTTCAGGTAGATGAAGTTGCGCAGATTGGTCATGTGCCAGTCGAACGTCGGGGAGTTGGTTATCACGCCCAGCGGGTTTTCATGAATGACCAGCTTGCCGCCTACCGGCTCGATGACGATGGATTCGCCGGAACGGTCGGAGGCGATCCAGTGGAACGGGGGCACCATGCCGCCCCACTCCTTTACCTTGGCCCCTGCGACCTTGATGCGGCCCGCTGCCTTTCGGACTTCCGCCACGGTAGCGCACCGCGTCAGCAGATAGTTAACGAAATACAAGGGGCTGACCACGTTCCCGTCATCCCCGGCGGTCACCTTCGGGTACTCGGCATAATCCGGAAAATAGAACGCGGCGACCGACAAACCGGCATCGTTGAGGCCGTCGAGCGCGGCGGATTCGCCGAGGGCGTTCACTCCCACCATGCCGTGCCGGGTCGTCCAGGCCCTGGGCTTGGCGCCGGTGACGGCCCCACCGTCCATTTCAATTCCCTTGGGGATGATCACGATCCGGATGTCGAGCGGGGTGCCGAATTCACCTGTGCGTCCGCGGACAACGCTTCCGTCCTTTGCGTTCAGCGTGATGCCGGTACAGGCCTGAGCCGCCGGAGTCAACGTCATGGCCGTCACCATGGCGAGTAGAATAGCGAAGAGTCTGGTTTTCATTTGTTCTCCTTGTATACAATGCATCATCGCCCCTATTGACGTGCGCCTTGAACGCCCGGGGGCCGTGGGTTCCCGCATGCAAAAGGTGTTACCAGGATATTTAGGCAAGCACCATCCCCGAATCCCCGCGCCCAGTCTCACGAGGGCGTGGGGGGAGTGCCTGCGACAGGGCACTGCGGGGGAAACTCGGTTGGAAAAACTAAGCGGATTACGGCGAAAATCATTGTCCGTTGATTTTGCGTGACGCTCCCAAGGGGGAAGTATGAGGGACGCCCCTGATGAGGTCGCCGTCGGCTTGTCCTTGCCGCATGTGGACGGAGGCGGCAAGGACAAGTCTCTACATACCGGAAGTACGGACGGTTATGCGTGTTTATAGAAACGCGTGGAGCAGACAGACCAGGGCGGCGACGACGATGATGAGTTTGAGAATCCGCCGGAACGCCTCGACATTGATCCATTTCACCAAGGGAAAGGCGCACAGCGCTCCCAGCACGGTTGGGGGGAAGCCGTATAGGGCATAGTGAAGGATCTCCGGCGTATAATAGCCGGAATACGCCTGGAGGCTGCAGGTGATGGCCCCGCGTATGATAAAAAAGACGCCCAAGGTGCCCAGGAATTCGCGCGGCTTCCATCCGGCATACAACCCGTAAGCGCCGACAGGCGGGCCGTCGAAGGAGATGGACGTCCCCAACAACCCGGCCAGGAACCCCGCCGCGCCACCGGCCTTCCAGGAATTCCCGCTGGCCCGGCGTACGCGGAAGAAGTGCTGCCAACACACGAAAAACACTAGCAATATGCCGACGGACGCCTGCAAGACGTTTCCGGGAAGCAGCAACAGGACAAACAGCCCCGCCACCGACCCCGGCACGGCTCCTGCGAGCATGGGCAACAGGGCCGATACGCGGCAAAAGCGGAAATGCATGAGCGCGATCGAGCCGTCCATGGCCATGTTGAGGATGCAGCTGAGCACGATGACGTCCTGAATGGGGAGGAAAAGCGCGGCGATGGGCACGGCGAACATGGCTCCGCCGATACCGCTCGCGCCCGAGATGAACCCGCCCGCAAACCATGCGCACATGATCACGATGATATTAGTATCCATCCATTCCCTCTCCCGCATCCTGCCCTGATCGGGAAATGCGCATCTCCAGAGTTGGCGACGATTCCAGATGCCCCCGGAGACGAAGCCGCCCCCAGCCGGGCACCGGACGCGGCGCGGCAACGAAACCGAATGAAGCCGAGGTGCTCAACCGCGAGCCCCGGCGCTTCCGGCTTTCCGCATGGCGGCCTCGCGTTCCGCCAGGGAGCCGAAGCCAAGTTCGCGCATCAGCAGTTCATAGCGCTCTCCGGCAAGATTCCGGTCCTCGCGGTGCGCGGTCGCCACGCAGTCGGCATAGGCGCCGATGGTGGCGGCGGAATAGGTTTGCAGCTCGGCGAACAGATAACGGCGAAAGGCGTCGCCGCCGTCGGCCTCCACCACGAGGGGGTAGGCGGCCGCTATGGCGTCGCGCCAGGCGCACTCCGAGCGCGAGATATCCCGGATGCGCGGATCGGGGTTGAAGGGCGGGATCTGTCCCTCCATCACCGCATATTTCTCGGTCATGAAATTTCGTCCATCCGCCTCACCCCGGCGCAAATCCTCCAGATAGCTTTCCGCAAAGGCATCGGAAAGCACCGCGTGGGTCATCCGGCGCATGAGCCGGAATGCCTCGGGCTGCTCCTGGCAGTCGGCGCGGCCGCCCCGGTTGCGCACCTCCAGGAACATGGCCAGTTCCCGCTCGACCACCTCGGCCAACATTTCCTCGCGTGTCACCATGTTCGCTCCTCCTTCATTGCTTCAATGGTTCCGGGGGCGTATGCAAAGCCGGGGCCGATGCGGCAGGCTGTGAGATAACGCCATTGTTTTCGGTAGGTTGCCGGTCCGGCCGCGAGGCCGGACAAGGCGGATTGGCTGATGGTCATCAAGAAAAATTCGCATTCGGGAAGAAATCTACGGGAAAAGAAGTTTTTCTTTCTTTTGGAGGATGATAACTAAAGTCTTTTTTGTGTTTTATGCAAGAATGCTGATCGGTTAGTTGGTGTTTGTGCAATTTGGCACATGCGTTGCAAAATTCCGCGCAGTCGAGAGGTCCATGCCCGACGCCCGCTATCCCGGCTTTTCCGGGTGCGGAATGAGGATTTGTGGAGAACACACCAACCTAATCGAGGAGGTTAGGAAATCCATGTCCACGGAAACCAAGCTAGCAAAAACGCTTACTCCAATTCAGGTCTGCGCACTTGCGCTCGGCTCCATCGTCGGGTGGGGCTGCTTCGTCCTTCCGGGCGATGTCTTTCTGCCCAATGCAGGCCCAATGGGCACCCTGATCGGTTTCGCCGTCGGCGCGATCCTGATCAGCTTTGTCGCCATGGCCTACAGCTACATGATCAAATACGCCCCGGTGGCGGGCGGCGAATTCGCCTGGGCCTACATCGGCTTTGGCCCCACGGCCTCGTTTATCTGCGGCTGGGCGCTCATCATCGGGTACATCGCCATCATCGCCATCAACATCTCCGCGCTGTCCTTGATCTGCCGCTTTCTGATGCCGGGCGTGTTCGAGTTCGGCAGCCTTTACACCCTGGCGGGGTGGAAAGTCTATACCGGCGAGGTCCTCATCATGAGCATCGCCGTGATCGCCTTCGGCGTGATGAACTACCGTGGCGTCAGCGCGGCCGGCAAGCTCCAGGTGGTGCTGGCCTTCATGCTTTCCTTCGGCATCCTCTCCTTGTTCTGCGGCGTCAACGTGCTGGAGACCGCGCACTTCTCGAACCTGACTCCGCTCTTCGCCGAGGGCAAGTCCCCGTTTACCTGCGTCCTGATCGTCTTCGCCATTTCGCCTTTTCTCTTTGTCGGGTTCGACACCGTCCCCCAGACGGCCGAGGAATTCGCCTTCAACCCGTCCAAGTCGCGCAACATCATGCTCATAGCCATCTTCGTGGGTATGGTTCTGTACAGCTTGGTGACCTTGTCCGTCGGCATGGCCATTCCCTATCCTGAAATGCTCAAGCAGATGGCGGCGGAAAAGATGGCCGGCGAAACGGCCTGGGCTACCGCTGCGGCGGCGCACATGGCCTTTGGCAAGCTCGGTTCCACACTCCTCGCCTGCGCCGTGTTCGGCGCGGTCTGCACCGGCATCAACGGCTTCTACGTGGCCTCCACCCGCCTGTTGCTGGCCATGGCCCGCAGCCGGATCCTGCCTTCCTGGTTCGGTGAAATCCATCCCAAGTACCGCACCCCGCACAAGGCCGTCATCTTCACGATCATCATCGTGCTGATGACCCCGTACGCAGGCCGCTCCGCCGTGGGCTGGACCGTGGACATGAGCGCCGTGGGCACGGCTGTGGGCTACCTGTTCACCTGCCTGTCTGCGCACCGCATGTTGTCGCGCGTCAGCGAGGAGAGCGCCAGGCGGAAGCGGATCTACTGCACGATCGGCGCACTGACCGCAGTCCTCTGTCTGCTGCTGCTGTGCATCCCCGGTTCGCCTGCGGCCATCTCCGAGGCGCCTGCGTGGTGCCTGATCATTTGGGTAGCCATGGGCATCTGCTTCTACTTCTCCAGCCGCAAGGTCTGGTCGCAACTGCCGGAAAACGAGCTTCGCCGCGACATCCTCGGCACGGAGGATATCCAGGTCTTCTTCAAGGGAAGCAAGGCCCCGGAGATCCCCGCCCCTGCCGACTAGCCCCTTGTCGGCATCCCCCCCGCCCCGCCCTGGCGGGGGGGATCACGACGGGGACAGTCCGATAGCCGGAGTGTTCATGTTGCGAAAATCCATTTATACCTGCGGGCCGGTGCTCATCCTCACCGGCGCGCTCTGTTTCAGCACCACGGGCTTCGCCTCGGCGCTGGCCGTGGCCGACGGGGCCTCGGTGCTCGCGGTCGGCGCGGTACGCATGCTCATCGGCGGCGCGGCGCTGGCGGCCTGGTGCGCCTGGCGGGGCGTCCTGCCGCACCGGAAGGGCTGGTCGCCGGGTGATCTACTGGCGCCCACCCTGGCCCTGGCCGCCTACCAACTGTTGTTCTTCAAGGGGACGGACATGGCGGGCGTGGCCTTGGGCACGGTGATGAGCATAGGCGTCTCGCCGGTCGCCGTCGCCATACTCAATTGGGTCGTCAATGCGGAAAAACCGGCGCGCGCCTGGTACCCGGCCACAGCCGTGGCCATCTTGGGGCTGGTGCTGCTGAACTGGACCGACGCGCCGACGGAGCGCCTGCGCTCCCTGCTGCCTTCCATCGGGGCCGGGGTCGCCTACGCCGTCTACCTGGTCTACAGCAAGCCGTTGCTGCGTTTCGCGCCGGAGGCCGGCATCATGTTGGTCTGCCTGCTGTGTGGACTCTGCCTTTCGCCGTTCCTGTTCCTTTCGCCCATGCGCTGGCTGGCCTCGGGCAGGGGCATTGCCGTGGCCCTGGACCTCGGCGTGGTCACGGCGGCGCTCGCCTTCACCCTCGTGCTTGGCGGATTGCGCACCACCCCGGCGCCCACGGCGGCGACCCTGGGGCTGGCCGAACCGCTCTGCGCCGCGCTGCTCGGATTCTTCTGCCTGCACGAAGCGGTCACGCCGCTGGCGGTCGCGGGCATCGCCTGCCTGATGGGCGGGGCGTTGCTTCTCTCACTGTGGTCGCCGCCTTGCAATTCCTTTAATAATCAGTCAAAAATTAAAAACCGGACGTGAGAGACGAAATGGGGAAAATGCGCAATGAGGAGCTTCGAGATCGACACATTGCATGACGTCAGCCGGGAAATCGTTTTGACACCGGAGATGCGCGCCCTGTGGGAGTCCATGGCCGTCGGCGTGGCCGTGGTCAACGCCCAGGGCATCTGCGAGTACATGAACTCCATCCAGCGCCGCACGGACGGGTTCACCCACATCGAGGTGGTGGGAAAACCGATCACGAGCCTCTACCTTCCCCACGAGCGCGACCTCATTCCAACCATGGAATGCCTCCAGAAAAAGTCGCCCCTGCTCAAGCGCGCCTACTGGTACAAGACCTCGAACAACTATCTGGCCAGCACGGTAACGGATTTTTTCCCGCTCTTCGACAACGGCAAGATCGACGGCTGCATCGCATTCATTATCTGGCTCGGGCCCACCCTGATCAAGGGAAAGCAGGGCAAGAGCAAGGCCCCGGCCTTTTCCAACAACATCTCCGGCCTTTATTCGTTCGAAAGCATCGTGGGCCGCAACGCCCAACTGAACGAGGTCATCCTGGCCGCCAGGGCCGCCGCGAAAACCTCGGCCTCGGTCATGATCTGGGGTGAATCGGGCGTGGGCAAGGAGGTCTTCGCCCAGGCCATCCACTCCGAAAGCCGACGGAACGGAAAGCCGTTCATCCCCGTCAACTGCGCGGCGATTCCGGAAAACCTGCTGGAAGGCATTCTGTTCGGCACGGTCAAGGGAGCCTATACCGACTCCATGGACAAGGCCGGGCTTTTTGAAAAGGCCGACGGCGGTACCCTTCTGCTCGACGAATTGAATTCCATGCCCCTGGCTCTCCAGACCAAACTGCTGCGGGTGCTCCAGGAAAAGCGCGTGTGCAGGCTCGGCTCCTGTTCCGAGATTCCGGTGGATGTCCGCATAGTCAGCGTGCTTAACGAACCGCCCCTGGACGCAGTGGAGCGGGGCGTCCTGCGCCTTGACTTGTTTTACCGGCTCGCCGTGGTCGGGCTGGAAATCCCGCCCCTGCGCGAACGCAGGGACGACATCCCCATCCTGGCCAACTCCTTTGTCGAGACCTCGGACCTGCGCGCCGGGCACAGGTCGATCCGCTTTTCCGACGAGGTCTTCCAGCAGTTCCTGGAATACACCTGGCCGGGCAACATCCGCGAGCTGGCGCACGTCATCGAGTGCTGCCTGGTCATGCTCGGCTCCGAGGATGTGATCACCGACTCCTGTCTGCCGCCGCACTTCCGGAAGGCGCACCGGAACTCGGAACACGCGGCCGCGCCAGCGGCGTCCATCGCGTCCGTCGCGGCCGAGACGCACGGCGTCAGGTCGTATTTCAACTACGCCGAGGTCAAGCGCGGCGAAGTCATTCCGCTCAAGCAGTGTATGAACGCCTACGAGCGCCGCTGCATCCAGAACGTGCTGCGCGTGACGGGCGGCAACGTGGCCAAGGCCGCCCGCATCTTCAAGATGACGGCGGCGGGCCTGCGCTACCGGATCAAGACGCTCGACATCTCCGACGGCTATTGAGCCGCCTTCCGCCGGGGCGTTCCTCTGGACGTCTACGGCGAAAGGAATCTTCTCGAAAAGAAAAATTTCCACCGAATCGCAAAGAGATATTGTTTTCCCCGGCCCCGGGTCATTGGCCAAAAAACCAAGTAAAATAGGCACATTGGGAGCATCAGTTGGGTGGCACGCCTTGTGCTAACCCTCATAGTAATCGCCCCAATTGCGGCGCAATGAACCAAACCCCAACCGGGAGCAAACGCTATGACGCAAATCGAGTCCACCAACTCCAAGAAGCAGGCCATCGATGCCGTGGCGAGCATGCCGTTCGACATGGACAAGGTGTCCACCGGCCCCAAGGCGTACAATATCAACTGGGAGACGATGAACGCGCGGTTCCAGGAACATAAGGACTTCCTCATGGAAGCGCCGCAGGTCATGGACCCGGAACGGCTCCAGTTCCTGCACGACGTCTACACCGAGTACAACGGCGAGCCCGTGGTCTACATCCGCGCCAGGCTGCTCGAACGCGTGCTGACCCAGAAGAAGATATTTCTCGACGGCAATCCCATCGTCGGCACCCTCACCGGAACACGGTGCGGCGTCTATCCTTATCCCGAGTGGAATGTCCAGTGGATCAAGGACGAGATGCAGATGGCCAAGATGACGTCCCTGGGTGAAATGAAGATCCCCCAGGAGACCGAGAATCTGCTGAAGCAGACCTACAAGGAGTGGAAGGGCCGCACCTGCATCGACCTGAACAACAAGATGTTCAAGGACATGTTCGGCTTCGATTCGCGTCCCTATCACAAGGGCGGCATGTTCTACGAGAACGTCAGCGTCGCCAGCGGTTCCGGCATTGCGGACTATCCCAAGGTGCTGAACAACGGCATGTGCGCAGTGCTCGACGACCTCAGGGAGCGCCTGCGCAATTGTCCCACCACGTTGGCCGACAAGGAGCGCTTCGATCTCTACCGCGCCATGATCGTGGTCTGCGAGGCCGTCATCGCCCATTCCCACCGCTACGCCGAGTTGGCGGAGAGCGCCGCAGCCGAGGAGGCCGATCCGAAGAACAAGGCCGAACTCCTGGAGATCGCGGAGATCTGCCGCCGCGTGCCCGAATTCCCGGCCCGCAACTTCCGCGAGGCCATCCAGTCCTTCTGGTTCACGCACCTGTGCATCGAGACCGAGCAGATGGCCTGCGCCACCTCGCCCGGCCGCTTCGGCCAGTACATGTACCCTTTCTACAAGAAGGACATCGAAGAGGGTAAGTTGAATCGTGAGCAGGTCGTGGCCCTGCTGAAGCTGCAATGGATCAAGCACATGGAGTTGGCCGAGTACCAGGGCGGCTCCTACGCCAAGACTCTTTCCGGCCACACCGGTCAAACCATGACCATCGGCGGCCTGGACAGGGATGGCCGCGACGCCAGCACCGAACTCGAGGTGCTGTTGCTCGAGACCCAGCTCCAAGCCCGCGGCATCCAGCCGACCCTGACCCTGCTCTATCATCCGAAGCTGTCCGAGGCCTATATGGGCAAGGTCGTGCAGTGCATCCGCGGCGGCTCCGGCCAGCCCCAGATCCTCAACAATACCGCCGTGATCGAGCGCACCCTGGCCCGCTTCGCCCAATACAAGGACGGCATCACCCTGGAGGACGCCCGCAACTGCGGCAACTATGGCTGCGTGTCCACCGGCATCTGCGGCAAGGGCAGCTTCATCACCCAGGAGGACCAGCCCTGCCTGGCCAAGATCATCGAAATGGTGATGTACAACGGCAAGGACCCCCGGACCAAGAAGCAACTGGGTGTGGAGACCGGCGACATCACCTCGTTTGATAGCTTCGACGAGCTGTACGACGCCTACAAGGTTCAGTTGAAGCACCTTTTCGCCGTCTCCCGCAAGCATTCCGACCTGTCGCAGATGGCCCGCCTCCAGGTGGTTCCCAGTGTGCTGCGTTCGGTGATGTACGACGGCTGCATTGAAAAGGGCATGTGCGAGGAGGCCGGGGGAACCCGCTATCCGCAGGTCAACCCGATCATGACCGCCGGTATCGACGCCGCAAACTCGTTGCTGGCCATCAGGCACCTCGTCTTCGACACCAAGAAGATCACCATGGAGCAGCTCATGACGGCCATCAAGGCCAACTTCGAGGGATACGAGGAAATCCGCAAGATGTGCTACGACGCGCCCAAGCACGGCAACGACTATCCGGAGATCGAGGAGTTCGTGCAACAGTACTACCACGATGTGGATGAGATCCACGACTCCATCGGCCCCGATTGTTTCGGCTACCGCACTCCGCTCGACGCGTACTCCCTGTCGTACCACAACTACTTCGGCGCACTCATGGGAGCGCTGCCGACCGGCCGCAAGGCGGGCGTCGCCCTCACCGACGGTTCGGTCTCGGCCATGCCCGGCACGGACCACGAGGGCATAACCGCCCTGATCAAGGCCGGCGCCACGGCCATCGACACCGTCCGCTACGGCGCGAACCACTTCAACGTCAAGCTGGTCCCCGCCGCCCTTGAAGGCCCCGGTGGCACACGTCTGTTGACCTCGTTGCTCAAGACCTATTGCGACCTCGGCGGCTCGCATATCCAGTTCAACGTGGTCACGTCCGCGACCCTGAAGGAAGCGCAGGAGGCCCCCCAGGAATACAAGGACCTCGTGGTCCGCGTGGCGGGCTTCAGCGCCTACTTCACCCGCCTGGACAAGGGCGTCCAGGATGAAATCGTGAAGCGCACTGAATACTCGCAGGCCTGCTAAGGCCTCGCAACCTCCAGTGGTGCGCCGCCACCTCCCGGCGGCGCACCACCCCCTAGATCATAAAACGACCGGGAGAGATTCATGTTGAAAGGTATGGTTTACAACATTCAGCGCATGTCGGTGCAGGATGGCCCGGGCCTGCGCACCACAGTCTTTCTGAAGGGCTGTCCGTTGCGCTGTCTTTGGTGCAGCAACCCGGAATCACAGGCGTTCACCCCGCAGCTGATGTGTTTTGAAAATCTCTGCACGGGATGCGGCGCCTGCGAAGCGGCCTGCCCGAACGGGGCCGTGACCCGGCTGCGCAACGGCAAGTTCGGACGCGATCTGGAGCAATGCACGGACTGCGGCGCCTGTGCGTCCGTGTGCCCCAGCGGCGCGCGCGACATGTCGGGGAGGCTGATGACCGTCGAGGAAGTCATGGAGGTCGTCCGCAAGGACGGAACCTTCTACCTCAACTCCGACGGCGGCGTGACCTTCGGCGGCGGCGAACCCACGGCGGCCGGTGATTTCTTCCTCGCCCTGCTCCAACAGGCGCACGACGAGGCCTACCACTGCACGGTGGACACCTGCGGCCAGTGTCCAGAAGACCGCTTCCGGAAAACCATCGAGCTGGCGGACCTGCTGCTCTTTGACTGCAAACATATGGACCCCGCCCGGCACAGGGAACTGACCGGGCAGGACAACACGCTCATTCTGAGGAACCTCCGCAGCGCCCTGGGCTCCAACACGCCGGTGCGCATCCGCATGCCGCTCATGCCGGGCCTGAATGATACGGAGGAGAATCTGGCGGCCATGGCCGATTTTTTGGGGGATTTCGGCCTCCGGGAAGTCGAGATCATGCCCTGCCACTTCTTCGGCCGGAATAAATACCTCGCCTTGAACCGGGCTTTGCCTCTCATGCGGCAGTACGAACCCGAGGAACTCAAGGCGGTCAACGAACGCTTCCAACGGCACGGACTCAGGCCGGTCGTCGTGTAGCGCGCAAGAAACGAGGAACGCATGTTTACCATAAACGTGGCGGACGCCATTCTCGAAAGGCTCCGCGAGATACTTGAGGACGAGGATGAAGGCGTCTGTATCCGCCTGCGCGAATACTGCGTCGGCGGAGGATGAAATAGCAAGGTCGTGCTTGGTCTAGGCACGGATGAACCCGATGAAGAGGATGACGAGCGGATCGACGTGAAGGGCGTCCCGTTCATCGCCGAAAAGGACTTTCTGCTGAATCACGGTGGAAACTACGAATTGACCCTGAACGAAGGCCAGCAAATGGTCTTGAAGGCGCTCGCGGAAGCGTAACCGGACCGGGCCGCGGTGTCGGCGTGGCAAAGGGCCATCCCCGCAAGCGCGAAAAGGAGAAAACATGTTTACAGTGGATACGACGGAGGAGCTTCTCGGAAAGCTCCGCGACCTGTTGGCGGAGGAAGACCCGGAGACCTGCGTGCGCCTGCGCGAGTATAATGCCGGATGCGGCTGCCACAGCAAGATTCGGCTTGGTTTGGGGCTGGATGAACCGGAAGAGGAAGACGAACAGATCAGCGTGCAGGGAATTCCGTTTGTCGCGGAAAAGGATTTTCTGCTGAAGCACGGCAGGTCCTACGCTCTGGCTTTCGACGAAAACAAGGAAACCGTTCTCACCCCTCTGGATGTGTCGGATTAGGTCGAAATCGGCCGTATTTCCGCCTCGGAATCCGGCGCATCACTCATCCCCCTTTCGAACATCGGAAGGGGGATTTCCTTTTCCCGCAACGACGACGTCCGGATCAAGCATGGCGTCTTCTTTGCTCAAAACGACAACAGCTCGTGCGGCAATATATCATCCCTGGACGTCAGGCCGCCCAGGGACGGCGGGCGACTCTCACTGTTGCCGCTGAAGATGCCCACCAGGGTGACATGCGGCCAGGGGGAGGGTGTTGTGACAAACGTCATTACGGCAATATCCTCTGTCTCTTCGTCTTTGGCGATGCAATTGGCCCTCTCCGGTGTTTCGGTCATTCAATAAAAAAGCCGGGCGTCCTTCACGGAACGCCCGGCTTTAAATCGGTATAAAATCCCGCCTACCAGATCTGGAAACTGAAACCCATGGTGGCGGTGAGGTCGGGCACGGAGTCATCGTCACAGCCGAGGGCGAAGGCGAGGCTGGAATTGGCGGACAGCCGTTCGGTGATATCCCAGCTCGCTCCCATGCCTGCATCGGCCCAGTCCTGATCAAGCTTCGAGCCTGCATAGGAGAACGCCCCAAGGCCGGTGGCGGTGCCGCCCATACCCGAGGACTTGTCCTCGAAACGATGGTCCCAGGCCAGCCAGGCCCAGGTGCCCACCTTGTCGAAGAGGGCAACGTCGGTCCGCAGGCCGGTTCGGATGGAGTTGGAGGTCTCGTCGCGGCTGTCGTAACTGGCCGGGAAGGGGCCGCCCGACTCGGAGTAGCCGTCGATGTGCGTGTTCTGCCAAGTGTATTCGGCAAAGGGGGTCAGGGCGAAGGAGTTGGTCACGCTACGGGTCCACTGGGCCCGGCCGGACAGGCCGAAGACCTCGGCGTTCGTGTGGCCAGAGGAGGTGGCGGAGCCTGCGCCGTTCGCATAGCCGCGCTTCAGGTCCAGGTTCACGGTCTGCCAGATGGCGGCCACGCGAAATTCCAGCCCGGTGCCGTCCGGGGCGTAGACCACGAACGCGCCGGGACCTACGGCCTGGATGTCCTGGTTTCCGCCGTGGCTGGTATCCAGGTCGCGCTCGTCCCCGAACAGGCCGCCGCCGAAGCGCCATTCACCTTCCGCCCAGCTCAGGCCGACGCCGCCGTGCAGGCCGAGGTCGTCGCCGTTCAGTTCGATGTTGGTGCCTACGGAGCCGACCATCCACAGGTCCAGCCGACCCGGCATCTCGTCACCGCTGGACAGGCCCGACTCGGTTCCCGCGCCTGCGTCGGACCCGGTATCCGCGCCGGAACCCGGCCCGGTCACGGAGAACTGCATGCCCTGGCCACCGGCCACGCCGCCCAACCGGCTCATGGACAGCTGGCCCATGGAAGAAACCGCCGGACCGACCTGGCCCATGGTCCCCAGGGATTGGTAGAATTCGTCCGGGGTGATGAGACCGCCCACGGTCACGTTGGCAAGAAACGCGGTGTATCCCCCTGGCACCGAGCCTGTTCCGACCATGATGGAACCATCGGCACTCACGCCCGTCACTTCCTCCAGGAAAGAGGTGGCGGGAAGGGTGACCCCCTTCTCCTCCAGGACCTCACGCAGATTATGGAAGGTATAGGAAGAGTTCGAGCCGGACCAGTATGCGGCCCTCCTGTGTCCGCTCGAAAGGCTCGCCGATCCTACGACGACGGAACCGCTGTTGTTTATCGCATTCAGGTCCAGCGAGGTGTATCCCGTCGGTACGTTCACCGCGGCCGTCTTTTGGCCCGAAGTGGCGTTCCAGATAATGAAAACATCGCCTGAGAAGGTCGTCCCCGCTACCGTCGTGCCGTCCCCGCTTATAAAATTACTATAGCTCCCACTCGAGTCCTCCAGGTTCACGGTCGAAGTCCACGTTCCAGAGGAATTGACGGTCCACACCAGGGCACTGGTTCCGTTAGTGGCTCTTCCCGCCACTTTCCAAATGCCGTTATTGAGTGAGCTGATGGTATTCCCTATGGAGTTTGCGGACAGGAGCACTGGAGCAACCGGTGAAGAAAGCGTGGACCAGTCGGAAGGCGCGATCCATAGCGCCGCTGTGCTGCTGCTGCTCGTGCCCGCGAGGGCCGTACCATCCGAATTGAGTGAGGGTATATAAAAGGTGTTGGCGTCCGCCAGTATTCCGCCAGTCCCGGTAAGGGTGTACGACGTGCCGGTGGTCCGGGAAAAGAGATACGATGTAGTCGAGGTGTTGTAGGTCACCTCACCAGTATTGGACATACTCCAAAGATTATAGACTCCGGAGGCGATGTCTGTCGACGTTCCTCCGGAAACAGGTGCCATAAACAGTTCGCGGGAACCGTCCATGTAGGCAAGAGTGGTCCCGTCTCCACTGATGAGAACATTTCTGGCACCGGGTATTCCGGTCAAATCATCCGCATGAGTGACAGTGCAGAGCAGCAGGACGAACAACAGCGTGGCGGCGCACAGGACGCGGCAAGGGCGGACAACGCGGGAATACAGCTGAATGGACGGCACGGTGATCTCCTCACGATCAGGCCCGTACGGCGGGGAGATTTCCCGGAGCTACGGACGATTTTTAAATTTTCAATATCGTCTTTACCCCATCCCAAAGGCCTCGTCTGTCCGGGAAAACACGTACAAGTCCAATTTTCTTGAGAAACATTGTTGAAAGATAGGGGTGCCCTTTGTATGGTCGCTCAACTGTAGCTCCCCGCCGTGGCCGGGCCGCATTCTTCCGACAAGGCGTAGAGGATGAAGACCTTCGCACTGAAACTTTCCGCCGGGACCCGCCGGATCGCCGTCATCCTGATCCTGGCCGTGCTGTTCGCCCTGGCCGGATGCCTGTGGACGATGAATCCGCCTCCCCGCGCGGCGAATGGGGTTCTCGACCTGCGCACCTATGACCCGGACGCCCAGGGCCCAGCCGCCTTGGACGGCCAGTGGGAATTCTACTGGGACCGCCTGCTGAGTCCGAAGGACTTCGCACCGAACGGAGATGCTCCCGGTACGACTGGCTACCTCGCCTTTCCGGGGACATGGCAGGGCTTCCGCCTTGACGGCGAAAAGCTGGACGGCACCGGCCAGGCCACCTTCCGCCTGCGGCTCAAGCTCTGGCCGGATGCCCGGAAGCTGGTGCTGCGTCTGTTCGACATTCCCATGGCCTACACACTGTGGGCCGATGGAGAACTCGTGGCGCAAAGCGGCACCGTGGGTACGGATGCGGACGCGGAAATTCCCCGCCGTTCGCTGGTGCTGGCCGAAATCGAACCCAAGGGAAGCGACATGGAGTTGGTGCTCCAGGTCTCCAACCACCATTTTCGCTCAGGCGGCGTGCCCGAAAGCATCGAGATGGCGCCGCCCGGCCCGCTGGAAACCAACCGCGACCGGCATTGGGCCGTGTCCTTTCTCTTTGCGGGCTGCCTGCTGATCATGGCCGTGTACCATCTCCTCCTGTTCCACCAGAACCGGAAGTTGCCGTCGGCCTTCCATTTCGGCATCTACAGCCTGTTCATGCTCGGCTACTGCACCACCTCGAACACCTCGTTTTGGGCCGCAAATCTGTTCCTCCCGCCGCTGCCGCCTGCCTTGGCGGAGTATTTTCCCCTGTTCTGTTACCTCGCCCTGGGGCCCTTTCTCTACCGCTTCTACAAGTCCCTGTACCCGGAGGAAATTCACACGGTCGTCCGGTATATTGTCGATCTCCGCCTGGCGATCTTCGTCGTGCTCCTTTTCTTTGCCCCGGACTATCGCATCTCCCAATACATCGCCTTCACCATACTGTTGAGTTCGCTCTACGGCATCTACTACATCCAGCGGCTCACCGTCTGCGTACGGCGGAGACGCAACGGCGCAGGGCTGCTGCTTACGGGCTCACTCGTCTTCCTGCTCGTCAGTCTGAACGACGGACTGGCCCACGCCAAGGTCATCAACAGCGTGTATCTCCTCGAACCGGGCATGTTCATTTTCGTGGTCACCCAGTCCCTGGCCCTGGCCAAACGGTTCACCCACGCCCTGGAGGCCGAGGAACATCTCTCCGGCGAACTGGAACGCAAAAATGCCTCCCTGCTGGCCGAGATCGAGGAACGAAACCGGTTGGAGCGGGAAGTGGTCAACATCAGCGAGGAGGAACGCCGCCGCATCAGCGTCGAACTGCACGACGGTCTGTGCCAGAAACTCACCGGAGCGCGGCTGCGCGCAGCCATCCTGAACAAACGTCTTTCCGGCACCGAAGAGGCCGAGGCCATGGCCAGTCTGACGGCGTTGCTGGATGCCTCCACCGACGATGCCTACCGCACTTCGCGCGGACTCTGGCCCGTGGAGCATGATCCCTCGGTCCCCGGCCCCTCGCTGGAGGACCTGGCGCGCACGGTCTCCAAGGACACCGGCATTGCCGTGACTTTTGAAAGACACTGCCATTGCGGCCAGTGCACCAATCCCCACATGACAACCCTTTACCGGATCGCCCAGGAGGCCTTGACCAACGCGGCCAAGCACGCCAGGGTGGACATCATCCGCATGGATCTGCGCTGCCCCGTCCGAAGCGGAATCTCCCTCACCGTCCGCGACGACGGCGTCGGCCGGGAGGCGACCGCACGGCACGGCACCTCCAACGGCGGACTGGGACTCGGTATCATGGCCCATCGCGCGGGCATCATCCACGCGGACCTGCACATCGAGGACGGCCCGGATCACGGCACCGTGGTCACCTGCGTCGCCCCTTGCGATGTGGCCGCAGGGCTCAACCGGAAAATGTGAAAACAGGCACCCCATGGCACCATCTGATCCTTCCGCAGTCCGCACGCTGCTCATCGACGACCATCCCGCCGTGCGGCAGGGGCTCAATCTGCTGCTGGAATCCAGCGGGTACCGGCGCGGCACGGAGGCGGGAACGCGCACGGAGGCCATAGCCGCCCTGGAAACGGCCCGTTTCGACCTCGCGCTGCTGGACCTCTCCCTTGAGGACGGCAGCGGCCTCGACCTGCTGGCCGACCTGGCGGACCACGGTGTCCCCGCTCTGATTTACTCCATGCACGAGGACCCCGTGACCATCGACAGGGCTCTGCGTTGCGGCGCGGGCGGCTATGTCACCAAGCGCGAGGAGCCGGACGTGCTGCTGGAGGGCGTCGAGGCCCTGCTGCGCGGCGAACGCTTCGTCAGCGCCCGGGCCGGGCAAAGCCTGGCCGAAAGGACGGGAGAGGGGACAGACCCGCTGTTACTGTTGAGCGACCGGGAACGGGTCATATTCTCGGCCGTGGGCCGTGGAGCCTCCAATGCGGAGATCGCCGATCAACTCGGCATCAGCCCCCGCACCGTGGAAACGTATCTTGCGAGAATGGTCAGGAAGCTGGAGTTGGAGAACGTGCGCGCCCTGCGAAAATTCGTCATGTCGGGGAAACGGTAAGCGGGACCGCCACCCATCAGTCGTCCAGCCGCACCTCGGACAGCAACTCCGGCCATGCCTCGGCCCAGGCCGCGCCCCCGTGACCCAAGCCCGGGACCACCCGGACCTTCACCGGCGCGCCCGGTCCCAGCCGCGAGACGAAGGCCTCCGCGACCTGCCGGGTGACGTTCGCATCCGCTCCGCCCAGGAAATGCACCTGCGGCAGGGACGCAAGCCGTGCGGCATGATCCGCCGGATTGAGCGAGCCATAAAGTGGCGTGACCCCGTGCATGGCTGTCCACACGGCATGATCGAGGTTACCGCAGACAGTGACCAGCGCCGCGACATCCGCTCGCCGCTCGGCCAACAGGGCGGCCACAGCCCCGCCTCCGGAAAATCCGATCAACACTACGCGTTGCGCCCCGGCCGAGGACTTGGCCGCGTCCACGAGCCCGTTTTCCGTCCGCAACACGGCTTCGGAAAAACGCCCGGTGGTCCAGCATTCCTTGGTGCAGGCATCCCCGGACACATACTGGCAGGGGCGGCCAAGATAGGCCACGGCGGACGCAGCGTCCCTGCGGGCCAGGAGCAGCGCCGTGGGCGTGAGGGGCGTGGGGTCAAGGGAAGGGCTGGTGGGCGTGGAATAGGCCACGCCGTCGCCTTCAATGTAGATATGGAGGACATCGGCCTGTCCCCGCACCCAACCGACAGCGGGAAGCGGCGCGGCGGAATCCAGGCGGCTCCACACCGTATCCGACGCCATGGACGCGACCACATTGCCGCGTACGCACCCGGTCAGGGCCAATAAGAGAAAGAGTCCGCAAAGGATTTTCATGACGGCAGGCTTCATGGGAATCCACCTTCTGCAATCAAAAGCACCGGCGTCAAGGTCTTTCATCCTTCCGATGTCGGCCGCTTCCATGCCGCCATACTTGGACTTCCATTTGTAATACATGGCACTGTTCACGCCATACTCCCGGCATACGCCCTTGACCGCCCGTCCACCTTCCACCCACCTTCCACGGATTTCAGAATCCGGACGATCTGGTGTTCAGTAAATCTCGATTTGCGCATATGAAGCTCCTAGTCCCAATTGGGGGCGAAAGTCTCTACTTTGCAATGGAGCGATTTTACGGGGGCTTACACTCCGGCACAAAAATTAGATGACCACGACTCGATACATACACCGGTTAGGCATTACCAAGAACATTCTGGAAGACGTGTTCGGCTAACAGGCAACTAGCTCCGTAAGTGGACGTCTTCTGGCTTTCCCTTCGTCCATGCGTACTTGTTGAGAATGCTGGCCTGTACTATGTTCGGTCATCAAATCAGAAGGACGCCCCATGAGTGACAACGCCCCGGCCCCGCAATCTCAAATAGACATCTTTCCGGCCCCGGATGGAAACATCCGTGTCGAGGTTCGCTTCCTGGATGAAACGGCCTGGCTCAGCCAGAAGCTCATGGCTGAGCTTTTCCAGGTTTCGATTCCCACGATCAATGAGCATCTGAAGAACCTATTCGCAGACAGGGAGCTGGCTGAGGGGGCAGTTGTTAGGAATTTCCGAATAACTGCTTCGGACGGGAAAGAGTACCTGACCAAGCACTACAGCCTGGATGCCATCATCGCCGTGGGCTACCGCGTCCGTTCGTCCGTGGGCGTCCAATTTCGTCGATGGGCAACCGAACGATTGCGGGAGTACATGGTCAAGGGCTTTACCATGGACGACGAGCGGTTGAAGAATCCCGGCGGCTGGGATTACTTCGATGAACTGCTTGAACGCATCCGGACGATCCGGGCCTCGGAGAAGCGGTTCTACCAGAAGGTCAGGGACCTGTTTTCGCAGACCAGCGCCGACTATGACGGCAAGTCGGAAACCGCCCAGACCTTTTTCAAGACCATCCAGAACAAGATGCTCTTCGCCATTACCGGCCTGACCGCCGCCGAGATCGTGACGAATCGGGCCAACGCCACTCTGCCTAACATGGGCCTGACCAGCTTCAAGGGGGATGTGGTCCGCAAGGGTGATGTGGTGACTTCCAAGAACTACCTCCAACAAGATGAGCTCTCTAGACTGGACCGGTTAGTGACCATGTTCCTGGATCACGCCGAGGACCGCGCTGAAAAGCGGCAACGCATCACCATGCAGGAATGGGTTGAGATTACCGATAAATTCCTTGAGTTCAATGAATGGGAGGTGCTGTCCAACGCGGGCACGGTCTCTCATAAGCAGGCCGAAAAGCACGCCCATGGCGAGTACAAGGCGTTTGATGAGGCCCGCAGGCAACGGGAGTTGGAAGAGGCTGAAATCGAAGCCGAGCGGGATTTTGAGGAATTGGTGAAGGGGGTTGAACGGAAGGAGTTTAGGTAATCATGGTCATCCCTCTCAAAGTTTATCTCGACAGCTCAGACTATCGGGCATTTGTTTTAGGCTCAGAGAGTTCGCAGAGAGTTCTGAATTACCTTTTAGAGAAGAAGGAAGAGGGCCGTATTGTTATCCCCTTTTCATACCTAACGATCGTTGAGCTCTTACAGGATTATACCCCTCAATATTATCAAGACCGTGAGCAACGTGCAGATATGATTACAAAGCTGTGTGGCGCACACTGCTTCAAGTTCAGCTCTGATGATAAGGATGTTTGGGATGCCCCATATTCGTCTAGTGGTGAATGGATGCCTCTAACCATGGATGAAATGCTCGATCCTGAGAAAATGAATAGAACTATATTGAACATACTAGCCACAAGTGGTGTGCCAGCAGAAAACATACCAATATTGACGGATTCATTTCGTGAAAGAATAACTGCTGAAGTAAAGGAACAAATGTTTGCATTGCGGTCGCCTAGTCTGTTTTTTAGATACTACTTTGGTGCCATGGGCGGAAAAAACACACTTCAATCTAGCTTTCACGAGCTTTCGAGCAACCTGCACAAAATCCTTGAAGATTTGTATTCACAGGCTACATCTCAGGATTTGCAACCAGGCTCAATTCGACAAAGCACGCCAAGATTGCAAAAGATGTTTCCCGATTACTTCTTCAACATCTTCGAGGCCTTTATCCGTAAGAATTTCCGAGGGTGCCATTTCCAAAAATCAGATGGTGCTGATATTTTTCATGCGCTCTACCTTCCGCATAGTGACCTGTGGCGTACCGACGCACATTTTGCCAGCTTGCTAAAGGCGCAGAAGGTGCCGTTTCATGAGCGAATTGTTCCGAAGTTGAAAGACTTTCCAAAGCGTATTGAGGAACTGCTTGCTAAAGGGGGGTGAGGGCATTGAACTTGTTTTCAGGTTGTGGGGCGGGGGGGATTTGAACCCCCCGGGCGCCGGTCAATAGGATTAACGGTGCTCATCCAAGAAAACATGTGTTCCTCTCCCAGCTTGGAGGAACTCTCACCGTGACACCCCACAAGCGCCGTCCTACAAACCAGGCAAATCAGAATACCGATAGCTGCAACCATAATGATCTCCACGTTAATCACGAAAGTGATGTTGATAGTAAAGGTCACGATGATCCAAGCTGAGAAAGCCCATACTGATCCGAGAATCGCACCAACCCAATTGCTTAGTTGGTAACACATCATATCATTCTGGGAGAGGTTTGTCTTGCAGGCCGCAGTCGTCGGAATGAGACTGTCCCGAAGTTGGAGTGGTTTTCCGCCCCCAATTTATACGCAAACAAAAAACGGGCTACAGCGATTGCTGTAACCCGTTGATTTCTTATGGCGTCCCCAAGGGGGTTTGCCCTGTTGCCGGCGTGAGAGAACTGTCGCCCTGGATGGCAACCACGGCGTCGAACGGCTTCCTGCAAGGGGTTTGTGGTGTTCTGGAATGATTTTGTTCTATGTTTTGGGGTTTGACCGACACGTAATCGACACGTGTGGCTTTTCCAATCCAACATGATTTTGGTATAGAAATGTGTTTTTTTAGTCACTTGAGATAATTGAAAAATGGCACAAGGTGCTGAAAGCGTGGTTGGCTTTGCTGATTTATATTACCACTAGCTTTATGTAGTGAGCCAACTGAGTGGCGCAAGTTTATCGAGAGTGAAACGGCAATGCTCGGTTTGAAGCCATGAGGAGCCGCTTGCTGCTTCGTCCTTTTGTATCAAGTATAACAATGTAGATGTTCGATCATTTGTCTTCTGTCTATACATGAACACTTCTCTTGACACTAATAGTGATTCATACAATTTTTACGTGTCTGCTGACCTTCCAAGGGGTGGAACTTCAGCCGCACAAATATAGCCAAATCCGTCGCGAGGCGGAGACGGAAAGCCACGGGTCTCAAGAAGACAGCCGGGTTGCCAAAGGGGGGCCCCCTTTGTCCTTCCTCCTTATCCCTCTTGTTTTCCCTGTTGGGCTTTTCATGAGTTCAGGGCCTGCCCTGCTCAAGCTGGCGCATCAAGGGAGTGTTCATGGCTTTGGGGAAAGCCGGCGCTACAGGCGTGTCCTTTTTGCTTCTGCTGTTTGCGCTTTTGGGGACGGCTGCGGCCCGGTCCATTAATGACGTCGGGCAAGTTCAGGAGCGCATTATCCAGCGCGAGGAGGAGCGTCGCCGCGCGCGCCAGGAGCAACTCGAACGAAAAACCCAGCAGCCTCCGTCCGGAGTCGAGCTGCCACAACAACCTCCATCTAAACCAGCGGGGAGCGCAGTCTGTTTCGACGTCCAGTCCATCAATGTAACCGGCGTAACGTTGATCCCCGAAGGGACCATCGCAGGTCTGGTCAAAGGGTATGAAGGACGCTGCCTGAGCTTGGCGGATATCAACGATCTGCTCAAGGCCATCACCAACGAATACGTCGGTCGCGGTTACGTCACTTCCCGGGCCTATCTGCCGGAGCAGGACCTTTCGAGCGGCACCCTCGAGCTCAAGGTCATCGAAGGACGCATTGAAGACATCAGGCTGAACGACGGGAAAGGCGGGCACAGTCAGCTACTGGGGCCATTTTTGGGCCTTGTCGGCACGCCGCTCAATCTGCGAGACCTCGAACAGGGCCTGGATCAATTCAATCGACTGCCTTCCAACAACGCGACAATGAAGCTGAAGCCCGGCAGCAAGCAGGGGTTGAGCATCGTCGCCATTACGAACGATCCCCAAAAGCGCTGGCGCGTGTCGGTGGGTTGGGACAATTCCGGCCAGGATTCCACCGGCAAGAACCAATACTCCCTGCAATTCGACACGGATAATCTTTTCGGCGTGGGAGACCTGTTGTCCTTGAGCTATTCGGCCACCCCCATGCCTTGGGAGACGTCCGGGAAAGACAAGAACAGCCAAAGCCTTTCCGCCTACTGGGCTCTTCCGTTGGGGTATTGGACGGTCAGTCTTTCCGCCAGCAAATTCAATTATACCACGAAACTTCACGGCATGACCGACGAGTTTACCAATGATGGCGAAACCACATTTCAGTCATTGGGAATCGACCGCGTGATCCATCGCGATGCCGACAGCAAGACATCCTTGGGATTGGGCGTGGAGCACCGCGAAGTGGACAGCTGGATTGAAAATGTCCGCTTGGTGACCAGCAGTTACGAGACAACAGACCTGAGCCTTAATATCGGCCACAACCGCCGTTTGCTGGGCGGGTCATTGACGGCGGGGCTGGAATACCATTGGGGTTCTGATTTGTTGGGCTCTTCGAAAAGACTCCCCGGGGAAGGCGTACCCACCCCGAGATATAAAATGTGGGAAGGTAATCTGAGCTACTACCGCCCGTTTAATCTTGTCGGGCAATCCCTGATGTGGAGTTCGACCCTTCGCGCTCAGTACAGCCATGACACCCTGTACGGCGCCGATCAAATGTCCATCGGCAGCCGATATACGGTTCGTGGATTCTCCGAGGACAGCCTGAGCGGGGACAGCGGCGGGTACATTCGCAACGATCTCTCCTGGCGGCTACCCATCAAAAGCCCTTCTCCCGACATCCTTTCAGCCTTCGAACTGTTTGCGGGGTACGATTTCGGGATGATCCTTCGTGACAAGAAAGATCCTTACGAACGTGGACGCCTGCAAGGGGTGGCCCTGGGGTTGCGGACCTTGGGCCGAGTAAGTTCCAGCGTGACCTTGACCAAGGGTGTGGCCTCACCCGCTTTTCTTAAGAAAGAAGACACTGAAATCTATGGTTCCGTGACCGTGACGTTTTAGGGGATTGATATGAAAGCCGAGAGTGTTGCCCGTCAGTTGCTTTGTGTTGTCCTGTCGTGCGTGATTGTGTTTCAGCCTGGCTTTGTCGCCATGGCCGGAGACCGTCCCCTCGTGGTCGACCCGGCCGCTCCGGCCGGGAAGAGGCCGACCATGGGCCAAGCAGGAAACGGCGTGCCTATCGAACAGATCGCCACGCCCGGTCGTGGCGGAGTCTCGCACAACATGTTTTCTGAATTCAATGTGAACAAGCCTGGCCTGATCATCAACAACAGCAAGTCGTTGGCGAAATCCCAGCTGGGCGGGTTCATCTCGGGCAATCCCAATCTCAAGGGCGGAACCGCGCGGTTGATCCTGAACGAGGTGACCGGCGCCAATCGCTCCTATCTGGAAGGCCCTACGGAGCTGCACGGGGCGAAAGCCGATTACATCCTGGCGAATCCCAACGGCATCACCGTTAACGGAGGCAGTTTCATCCATTTCCCGAAAGTGACCCTGACCACGGGGGCCCCCCGTCTCGGGGCGGGCGGCCTGACTGGCATCGACGTCCGATCCGGGGATATCCTGATCGAGGGAGACGGCCTTGACGCCAGTGATGTGGACGCCTTTACGCTGTTTACGCGCGCAACCCGGATCAACGCGGATATCCATGCCCAGGCTCTGAACATCATTGCGGGGCGGAATTCCTACAATTCCTTGGACGGTTCTGTCACGCCGCTTGCGTCCAACGGTTCGGACGTCCCTTCGGTGGCCATCGATTCCCGTGCGTTGGGTGGCATGTATGCGGGACGTATCCTACTCCAAGGCACGGAGACCGGCGTCGGCGTCAATCTTGAGGGCGTAGTCCAGTCGGTGGATTCCTTCGAGTTGACTGCGGACGGGCAGATCCGTCTGAAAAACGAGGTCAAGGCCGGGGGAGATATCAATATCGCATCAGGCGGCGGCAGTGTAGCCATCGGGAATACGGTGTACGCCGGGGGCTCTGCCGCCGTGAGCGCTGCGGACGCCCTGGACATACATTCAAAACCTTCCGGTGACGCCGTTATGGTCGCGTCCGCCGGGGATCTTTCGTTGTCGGCCACCACCGTGGGCATCAAGGACGGCGAGGTTACCGCCGGCCTACAGACTGACGGGAGCGTTTCCGGAGGCGTTCTGTCCATGATCGGAGACGACCGGCTGAGCGTCAAGGATTCCCATCTAGTCTCGGGCGGCAGTCTGTCCATCGCATCGCCCGACATCTCCATCAACGGCGGCTCTCTTGCCGCCTCCGACACCATTGCGATCCAGGGCACCGACTCCGGCGACGTCACTCTGACCGGTGCGGCTGAAGTGGCCTCGCTCAATGTCTTGGATATCAAGGCGGGTTTCCTGGGAGCGTCGGATGGTCTGCTGAAGGCCAATGATCTGTCGATTTCGCTGACTGGCGATCTGGACTTGGGCGGCGGCACGTTGAAGTCCACCGGGGTGTTGATGGTGGAGGCCGATTCGCTGACAGCCGGAGCAGGGGCGTCGGTTACCAGTTTCGCAAACATGGTCCTGACGTTGGACATTTTGCAAAACGATGGCGGATTGATCTATGCGGGCGACCTGCTGGACATGAACGTCCGGGAATTGAACAACACCGCCGAAGGCTACATCGTCGGCGTCAACGGCTTGGACATCGCGGGCCGTGCTCCCGGCACCCGTGCCGAGCGGATCCACAATGACCAGGCCGCCATCGAAAGCACTGCCGGTTCCGTCCATCTGGCCGCCGACAGCGTGGAAAACATTTCGGGAGCGGGGACCACCACCACCGAAGACGGAGGTTGGATATATTGGAACCTGGGATTCCGGACTGATCTCCCTGGGTTCAACGAAGACGGCTCGAGAAATGTCTTCAGTGAACCCCATGCCCGGTTGCGTCAAAACAAAGGCGGGGTCAATAACCATCTTCAATATATTTTGGAAGAATACGGGCTCGCCTGGCACCGGCCGCACGACGGGCGGTCCTTGCAGGAATGGATACACACCACCAAGGAGGTCATTGTTGAAGAAGGCGTGACCGCCGAGATCCTGTCCGCCGGGGACATGACCATCGACGCAGGCAGCGTACTCAACGACCGGGGCCACATATCGGCTGGCGGTGATTTGACCATCAACGCGGAGACTCTGGACAATCATGGAGTTGAACTCAGCAACCACCTTGATTTTTATCGCAATTACCACCAGGTCCGCGCCGGGGGAAAATACAGCTACGGGCAGGTGCAGCAGCATTTCAAGCTCTCGCAGGTCGTCGACTCCGATCCGGCCGTTGTCGCCGCGGCCGGTACCCTGACCATCAACGTGCCGGGCCATGTGGACAACGAAAGTTTCAAAGAGGGCGAGCAGTATACGGGTAAATTCGCGGGCGATGCGGCGTATTCGGACCTGGAGGTGACCGGCCCCATGACGGACCCCAATACGGGAGAGCCCGTCAACACGGTCTCGGTCTCGCTCCCGACCGGAGTGGGGTCGCTGTATGTGGTCAACGAGGACCCCGAGCCGACATACCTCATTGAGACCAACCCGGTCCTGGCCGATCCCGGGGTGTATTACGGCTCCCAGTACTTCTTCGATGAAGTTGGGGACGACGTCGTCAAGCTGGACAAGCAGATTATGGGCGACCCCTTCTTTGAAACCAACATGGTGCGCAAGCAGATCCTCGAAGCCACGGGCGAGCGGTACCTGAGCCCCACCTACACCAGTGACGCGGACCAGTTCCGCCAGCTCATGGACAACGCGGCCCAGGCCAAGAAGGACCTCGGGCTGGAGGTCGGCGTGGCCCTGACAGCCGACCAGTTGGCGGGCCTGACCGAGGACATCGTCTGGTACGAGACCCGTGAATTCATGGGCAAGGAAGCCCTCGTGCCGGTCGTGTATCTGAGTTCCGCAACCCAGGATAAGCTGGACCTCACGCGTGGGGCCATGCTCACCGGAAGCACGGTGAATATCCAGACGGCCGATCTGAAGAACAGCGGCGGCATCCGGGGCGGCAACGTGAGCATCGAAGCGGACAACGTCCGCAATGAGGGCGGCGACCTGATCGGTCAGACCCTCGACGTCACCGCGAGCAACGACATTGTCAACGAGAGCGGTTCGATCAAGGGCGGCGACATCACCCTCACGGCCGGGCATGACGTTGTCGTCGAGACCAAGACCGAACAGCGCAACGACCTCAAGGATTCCCGAGGGTATGTCAACCAGACGGCCGATGTGACCGCCAGCGGCGATCTGACCATCGTCTCGGGCCGCGATACTTCCGTTCGGGCGGGCAACCTGTCTGCCGATGGCACGTTGGATATCGACGCGGCCGGTGACGTAACCATCGGCACCAAGACCGTGAAGGAGCATATCGAAGCCAAATATTACAAGGCCGACCAGACCGGGCATATGGGCTCTCACGTGCAGGCTGGGGACCTGCACATCGCCTCGGGCGGGGATGTGACCATTGCGGGCAGTTCCCTTTCGGCGGCCAATGACGCTGCCGTCAATGCCGCTGGCGACGTCATGATCACGGGCGTGACCAACACCTTCCGCTCGGAGCACAAGCGCTCCAGCTCCGGAGGCATGTTCGGCGGCGGCAGCTCCGGCAGCCTGCGCACGGAAAAGGACAGGGTCACCCAATCTTCGATCACCGCGGGCGGCGACGTAGCCATCAACGCCGGTACGGACACGACGGATAACAATGTTGGCAACCTCGTTTTGCAGGGGAGCCGTGTCCAGGCCGGGGGCTCGGCCGATCTGGCTGCCGAGGGTGACATTGTTGCCGGGGCCATGGAGGATCGCACCTACGAACACAAATCCAGTTCCTCCTCGGGCATGTTCTCCTCCTCGAAATCCATGGAGACGACCGAGGAAAAGACAGTGGTCATGAGTTCCATTCAGGCGGGACAGGACGCTCGCCTGACCGGCGGCGGCAGCGTGGCCCTGCAGGCCACCAAGGTCAAGGCGGGTCGGGATGTGGAATTGACGGCCGAGACCGGCGGCATGAGCATCTCCAGTGGTCAGGAAACCAAATACCATCATGCGGAAGCGAGCAAGAGCGGGTTCCTGGGTACCGGTTCCATAAAGCTCGAGGAGCAGAATTCCGTCACCACCGTCCGTAGCGAGATCGAGGGCGGCGGCAAAGTCGCCCTCAAGGCGGAGGGGGACATCACCCTTCAGGCCGCTTCCATCAAATCCGGCGACGAGACCGAGATCACCAGCACCGACGGCCAGGTGGCCATGCTGGTGGCCAAGGACAGCGAATACGAGCACAAGGTCAAATCGGATTCCGGGTTTTTCCTGTGGTCTTCCAAAGACAAGGGAAAGATCGACGAAACTGTTCTGCACACGCTTATTGATGCGGGAGGGGGACTGACCGTCACCACTCCCGAGGGCGTGGTCGTGGAGCTCAAGGAATCCACGGGGGACGTGCGCCAGGATGCCGAGCTGCTGTCCAGCGTAGAAGGCCTGGAGTGGATGGGCGACCTCCTGGAACGAGACGACGTTGACTGGCAGGCCGTGCAGGAGGTGCATGACAAGTGGAGTAAGTCCGACAGCGGACTCGGCGTGGGCGGGATGCTCATTGTCGCGATCATTGCCTCGGCGGCAACGGCGGGAGCGGCCTCACATTTGGCGGCGATGCTGACGGGGCTCGAGGTGGGAGCCGAAGGCGCCATCATTACGGCGGGAGCGATATCAACTCAACTCGCCATGCAGGCGGCGCTTACAGCGGCCTTTACCTCCATCTCCAGCCAGGTGGCCGTGGCCCTCGCTGATGCGGCCGCCGGGGGCGACCTGGGCGACAACCTGAGTGGCATCATTTCCGTCGATGGGCTGCGGGCTTTGGTCGCTACCATGATCACGGCAGGGACGCTGAGCACCTATGGAAGCGATTTTGCCAAAATGGGCGCTCCGGGTGAGATCATGGCGAAAACCACCGTCAAGACGCTCACGAACACCATCGTGGGGGGTGAAGACTTGGAGGAATCCTTCCAGGCAGCTCTTGGCTCCACCTTTGCAAGTTATGCGAAAGGAGAAATAACCTCCAACCAGTTGAACGATACGGTCAATCTTATCCTCTCCGGCGCAACCGGCGCGGCGGGCTCGGCCATAGCCGGCGGCGACCCAGTGCAAGGGGCCTTGAGCGCCATCGTTGCGGAGCTTGCCGAGCAGATCAAGGCACCGGAGTTGAGTGAGGAGCGGAAGGCGAAGGATGGGCCTAAGGCGGTCTTAAGTAAGGTCGTATACGGTGACGACGGCGAAGAAAAACTTCCGGAAGGGTATGAAAAGATAACTGCGGAACAGTTCGTTGCCAAGGGCGTTGACCCCTCGATAATGGTTGATGAAAAATCCGGTTTTTACTCGGAACTATTTTATAACAAGGAAAATAAAGAGTATGTCGTCGTATATTGCGGCACGGATATGACTCAGGGGAACGATTTGGAATCCAATGTTGCGCAAGCGACGGGCAACGTTGGCGCACAGTACGCTATAGTAAAAGAACAAGTTACCGAGTTGAGGAAAATGGTCGATTTGGTTGGTGGGGAGACATTGACCGCAACAGGGCATTCTTTAGGTGGCGGCCTGGCTTTGGCGGCGGCAGCCACGGGAAAGATTGACAGCGCCGTTGCATTCAATCCGGCTGGGCTTCATCCCAAGACGGTTGAAGTCATGAAGGGAGAGAAAGAGTCCGTTGCCGACGCGACAACAAGGGTCAACAGGATAACAACGACCTATGTTAGTAGGGGCGATGTGTTGAACAACCTTCAGGATCTGCTGGATTTCGCCATGCCGACAGCCATGGGGGATCGCTATGTGGTCGAAGGTGCCGGAGCGCACGGCATTGGTGCCATTGTTGAAGCCTTTGGCCAGCAATAAGGAGTAACTATGGGCAAACTGAATTGTGCCCTCTTGGTGATACTGATGCTGTCTTCTTCGGCCTGCGCCTTTCGCAATCCCGAGGGGCTTCCTCTCTACGCCATGCACGTGAGGGAAATGTTTCCCGGTGACATGAAGGCCCAGGCGCTGGCTCTGGCCGCTGCCGATGGGGACGTCGAGCGTATGGACAGACTGGTGGCCCGTGGAGCGGATGTCAATGCGCGTGGCACATATGGGGTGACTCTTCCAACTTGGGTTATTCAGCATCCGAACAAGGAAGGATTCCGACGACTAATGGAGTTAGGATCTGATCCCAATATCCATTGGAATGATGGAGATACGTTACTTCATTGGATATGTCGCGTTACAGACGATGTCGGCGTTCAATATCTACAGATGGCATTGGAAATTGGGAGAGGCGACCCCAACGTTGAAAGGCCAAGCAATGGGAATAGGCCGATAGAGTATGCCGTCGCCTATTTGAAGAAGTATAGGCATGAAGCCTTTGCCTTGTTGTACAATGCCGGTGCGGAAATAGACTACAAAAATAAGTATGATGTGCCGTTGGTGGATCGTGCGGTCACTGCAGGAGCTTTTGAAATAGCTTTTTTCTTGCTGACTCAAGGCGTAGATTATTCTTCTACGAATAAAATGGGTGACGTCTTTTATTCTATAAAATCATCTTATATCAAAGACGCTGATGGAACCAAGCAATATCCTTCGAGTCTGTGGTTCTGGCGGTGTGTCGATTTTCTTGAAAAAAAAGGGATGAGTTTTGATTTTCTTCCGCAAGAAAAGCGGCCAGCTGTACTGGACACCACGCCGCCCGGCATCCTCAAGCTGCTTAACCGGCGATAGCGCTTTCCCATTTCAACCAAGGAACTTTCCAATGAAAGATGTTTATCTCGCGATGACCGTTGTCTTGTTCGTTGCTCTTTTTGCCGGCTCGGCCGCGTCGGCGCAGGACGTTGGTAACATGACGCAGGCCATCAAATTGTACCAAGGCGTTCTCTCCTTTCCTCCTGCCCCATGGGTAAAAGAGATCAAGGACATGGCCAACACCAAGACGTCGCAGAGCCAGCAAAAGAACCTGTTCTCGTTGGAGCAGATTCCCAAAGAGCAGGAATTCGACGGCTGGAAACAGCTGTACGGCGTGTATGGCTTTTATCTGCCAAAGTACGATATGAAGCGATTTATCCAGGAGTCGATCAACGCCTTGTCCATGGGCTGCAAGGTCAAGGCAAAGGTCACCCTGGCGGGCGCGGAAGACGGTGCTGCCATCCTGACCTACTTGTGTACGGATCTCGCCGAACCGCTGGTCAAAGATGGCTACAACACTGAAAGCGGCTTTCTCTACGTCAGCCAAGTGAAGCAGTCCTTCGCCAAGGTCTATCTGGCCTGGCGCTCCAAGCGTGAATACATGAAGACTGACAAATGGCCCATGAACAAGGAAAACGTGACCAAAGCCTATGAGGCCATGAAGACCATCCGTTATTTCCCGTCGGAACAGTAAATCCGAATCCTAGTGCATAAAAAGCAAAAAGCCCGGCTCAGCTCGGGCTTTTTGCTTTTGGGCTTGATTCCATCACCACTGCCGAGGGCGTGGTGGTCCAGTACAAGGAGACCGGCAACGTCCAGGAGGACATCGCCCAGCTGGCCCAGGCTCCAGGCTTGGAATGGATGGCCGAGATCGCCGATCGCGACGATGTAAACTGGCAGGCCGTGCAGGAAGTGCACGAGCACTGGAAGAAGACCGACAGCGGCATCGGCGGGCCGGGCATGCAGCTTGTGTCCCTGGCCATGGCTGTAGCGTTGTCGTTCACTCCGGGCGGGCAAGGCTTCGCCACGGGCGTGCTTCACATGGCAAGTGATTCAGCCATGACCGCCGCCGTGGCGGCCGGTTTTAACTCCCTGGTCATGCAGGCGGGCATGCAGGTCGTGGGCAACGGCGGCGACATCGGGGCCGCGCTCGAGGCCCTGGCCTCCATGGACACCGTGCGCGCCCTGGCCACGGCCATGCTCACCGCCGGACTGATGGAGGGGATATCGGACACGGATTTCATGAAGGAATTCGTCGGTGACGGTGCCGCCAAGGGCGCCACCGGCATGGATAAGTTCATTGCCGACCTCGCCCAGAAGCTGAAGCAGAACGCCATCCAGGCGGGCGTCAACACCGGCGTGGGCACCGCCATCAATGGCGGAAACCTGGGCGAGAACCTGCTGGCGAATATGCGGGCTGCGGCGGTGTCCACTCTGGGGGCTGAACTCGCCCATGAGATTGGAGAAGCCTACGATCACGGTAATGGGGATCTTGATTACGTCTCCCACAAAATAGCTCACGCAGCCCTGGGGGGAGCCATGGACCTCGCCATGGGTGGAGACGGCGTGTCGGGGGCCATCGGCGGTGTGACCGGGGAGATAACCGGAGAGATATTGGCTGATCAGGTTGAGGATGCAATGCTCAGTGGCTACATCTCTCCCGTCCAAGCCAAGCAGTGGATTGACGCGGGCGTGGATCTATCCAAGCTTTCTGCCGGATTGGCGGCGGCTGTTGCAGGGAAGGATTTTAGCGCTGCTGCTAATTCAGGTGGTAATGCCGCAAGAAATAACGCCGCTGCAGAGGCTGCAGGTATGGCGGCCTTTTTTGCAGCTAACCCTGAGCTGCTGGTAGTATCGGTCGTAGTCGTCGGTTGTACGTACGCCCTAACACCCGAAGAACAAAAACAACAACTCAAGAGGGCAATTGCTGAGGGGGTTGATGCGGTAAAAGAGACAATATCCGGTTGGATGGGGATGCTGTCCGATGAAGATCGGCAGCAGGTTGAGGAGATACCTGGCATAGAGGAAACCCTGGGCGTTGACACCTCCTTGGAAGGTTCGCCTAGCGATGTCGATGTTGACACCGGTCCAATCACGACTCCAGATAACGGGGAAGGTTCTGAGCCCGGCACGGTAACCGAAGATCAGAGTGGTCAGGTTGATGACAGTGGTGTTATTACTCAGGGTAGTAATCCTGGGTCGAAAGCCAAGGAGATAACTCACAACAATCCTCTGACAGCTAAGAAAGGGGATGTGATTGCCACGCCGGATAACCAAGGCGACTTGTTTAACCCGCTTGGTGGTGGCAGATGGCAGCATAAAGACTCTGGTGCAATATATGAAAAAAGTAATTCAACCCATACGGGCAAGACTGGAGAGTGGAAAGTGGGATTGAAGAAGGGGAAAACTCCATCTCGTAGCAATAAAATAACTGTTGATCTTGATGGTAAAGTACTGAAAATTGATAAATAGCGAGATAGAAGCGATGCGTCTTACAGAAATATTCAATGATGTGAAAAATCAATGGCCAAATGAAATATTAATTGGTGATTGTATCATGTGGAACAACAAAGATGGGTTATCGTGCGAGTGGCTCGATAGATTGTGGTGGAAGATAGACACGGATAGCATTGTCCATGGGGAATGGGGAAGATTGATGTGTTGGGGAATTTTTTGTGGAATTAAACAACATATTAAGAGCTTGCAACTCCCATATCCAAATATAATGCATATTGATGAATTGGACATAGGATATGCTGTTGAAAAAATCAATGAAAGTATTAATTGTATTGAATCCGTGTATTACAAAGAGCGCGGTGAACATATAAATGATTTGCAGACGTTGATCGACGAGCGGTGATTAAAGGGTAGCTAGCACAATTGTTAGATCGGTGGATTAGGGGGATAGGATTAGGGGGATACCTCCATAATTGTTGACGTTGAATAAGTGGCGTTGATATGAAGTGGCATACCAAGAATTGCACGGATAGTAGTTCCAGGAGCACCCCATCACATTATTCAGCGTGGGAACCGACGCCTTCCGACTTTTTTCAAGGATGATGATTACATTCATTATTTGGAGAGCATGCGCTTTTGGTGTGACAAGCATGAAGTCGAAATATGGGCATATTGCTTGATGACAAATCATGTCCATTTAATTGCCACGCCGAAAACCGAGCAGGGCCTGAGTTTGGCTATTGGCGAAGCGCATAAACGCTACACTTGCCGAATCAATAAACGTGAAAAATGGACGGGACATCTATGGCAAGGGAGGTTTTCTTCCTTTGCAATGGATGAAAAGTATCTTATCGCCGCCGCCCGATATGTAGAGCGAAACCCGGTTAGGGCGGGGATGGTCCCAAAAGCCGCAGACTATCGATGGAGCAGCGCCCGAGCGCATTTGACAGGTAAGGACGATGTGCTTGTGAAAACGGCTCCATTGCTGTCGTTGGTTGATGGTTGGGAGGGTTTTTTGAGGATACCAGTGATCGCGACCGTGACTTGTTAAGAGGGCACGGGCGTACAGGCCGTCCTCTGGGAGGCAATCCGTTCTTCGACAAATTGCAGTCGCTATTGGGGAAGGATGTAAGACCCAAAAAACCTGGCCCAAGAAAGAAAATTAGGGAGGTGTCCCCCTAATTACCCCCGATACTGGCGCAGGAGGGCGTAGACATACCCACCATTCAAGCCATCTTGCGGCACAAGAACCCTATGACCACTACACGGTGTCTACATCGGCTAGGCATCACCGAGAACGTCCTTGAAGATGTCTTTGGTGAATAATGAAAGGCCCTGGAATGTTGATGTTCCAGGGCCTTTGCTTTCATGATCAATAGAGTGGTGTTGAGAATCTCCACGTTCTACCCGATTTATCAACTCCTTCGACTGGTGAGATAAGTAAAGACTCCACGCTTAGCTCATCTGCACCACCAATAGCGTTCCGACTAAGTTTAACTATGGCGACCTGGTCTTGGTCAAACCAAATCAAGGCATAGGTCACGAAGTACTCGTAGGAATAGCTGTTTGTTGCCTCATTTAGCTCTTGGCCAGTATAGAAATCAATCTCACGCTTGAACTTCTCAGACCATCCGTAATTGACTGCATACTCTACGTTGCAAACAACAGTACAAGCGGCCTCCGCAGCAATTGACCCAATGCACAAGAACAAAGCAAGGAGCACAAATCCAATAGTTAACCTAAATTTCATGGGAAACCTTCTCTGAATGCCGTAACACGCCATCAACTACCGCCCCTAAAACCATACCCTCTATATCAAGTACCCCTATAAATGTAATCCTGCAAGGTAGTAGAAGGCCCCGGAACCACTGGATTCCTGGGCTTTTTCGCGTTCATCGACACGTAAATCGACACGCAAACAAAAAACGGGCTACATCTTACGATGTAACCCGTTGATTTGTCTTGGCGTCCCCAAGGGGGTTTGAACCCCTGTTGCCGGCGTGAGAGGGTATACTGAAAACCAAGGGAGGCCGCTTACCTACGTGATTTCAGCTACTTGAAAACGCCACCAACACCACGAAAAGCACGTTTGACACGCATGGAGCCACGGGCGAGCCACGGGGAAAAGCTATTCACAATCCTACGCTATCTGTCCCAATGTGGAAAAAATTTAATCTCAATTAAAGCCTGTGCAAACTACTGGGCTGAATTTATTCTATATTATTCGAGGGGGGTGAAGAGAGATAGGACGGCTTTTACCCTTAGATCACAGCGCCCTTAATCGAGAATCTTTCTATCGCCAGATATTATGAGTTCCGAAATTGGGGCATTGAATTAAGGGGTATATCCTGCCAGGGACCCCTTATGAATAGCACAAAGAATTATTTGAATATCTTCTGGGTCTATTGCAGGACGCCCTTCCCTTGCACAGGTATAAAATTCAGCTGGTATTTGGCTCTGTATGGTGCTTCGAGTAAAGCTTATGCCATGTCGTGATTTGCCGTTTACGAAAGGCGGTGTCTTTAACAGATTGGCAAGTGGCGTCTGGTCACTATCTGTAATGAGTATTCTCCCATATACTTCGCCCTCTGCAGTGGTCATACCGTCATTCGTTAGAAAGTCATAAAAATCCTGCGCGCGGTCAAGTTGACTTCCAATATTTGTCACAAACCAGACTTCGTAGTTCCCCATGTCAATTTTCATACAACCTCCTTTAGTCATTCTTTAAACTCGTAACCTTTTTATTGAAGGGTTGCCAGTGCGCGCTTTGCGCGGGTAGGCATAGTCGTACACGAGGGGCGATACCTCACCTACGAATGGTGTCGCCTCTTTTCTTCGCTTTTTGGCTAAGAATTCTAATACATAACAGTGCAATATCAAGTTGTATTAGATAAGAGGATTCACAGAGCTGCTGCGCCAGGGGGGGGGCAGCAGGCCGATTGAATATAAGCTATCATCTAATGGTGATTTTTTTGCATCAAAACCAAAACTGCACTTGACGAGTCGGCCCCGCTTGCTTATATCGAAACACATGATTCGAGAAAAAACAAACAACTTGGTGCACTCAAAATGCCAATCGGCCCCCTTGAAGCGCGTGGCGAAAATGTTCGCCGGGCATCCGTTTCGGGGCAGGATTGAACACGATCCGGAAGGCACGATATCCGTGGTCCAGCTTAAGAATGTGGACCCTGTCTTGGGCGTGAACGAGAAGCGGTTGCCCAAGGTCGTACCCACTGGGCGCCGCCGCCCGACCTTTCTGGAAGAAGGGGATATCCTTTTCGTAAACCGCGGGATGCGATTTTTCGGAGCGCTGGTCGACAAGCCGCTTGAAAAAGCCGTGGCCGCACCGCATTTTTTCATTATCAAGGCCAACCCCGCGTTGGTGCGCCCGGATTATCTGGCCTGGTTCCTGAACGGCAAGGAGGCCCAGCGATATTATGGGCAGTGCGCGGCCGGGACGGCCCTGCCGCACATCACCCGAAAGACGTTGGAAGCACTTCCGGTTCCGGTGCCGCCGCTCGAAAGGCAAGCACTGATAGCCAAGGTCTACCAATGTGCTTTGCGAGAAAAAATTCTGACGGAACGGGTCATGGAGCAGCGGGAACTGCTGTTGTCCGAGATACTGGATGCCGCATCACAAGAGAAAAATTAACGGAGAAAATATGACCGCCACCAAAGTGAACCAGAAAGAGATCAACGATATCCTTTTCAAGGCGTGCGACACCTTCCGGGGCATCCTCAACGCCAGTCAGTACAAGGATTATATCCTGGCGATGCTTTTCGTGAAGTACCTCTCGGACGTTTACCGCGAGCGGTATGACGAGTTGAGCCAGCAGTTCAAGGGCGACAAGGAGCGCATCGAACGCCGTCTGGCCAGGGAGCGTTTCGTCATGCCGGCAGGGTGCACCTTCTATGACCTTTTCGATCAGCGCAACGCCACCAATGTGGGCGAGGTCATCAACACCACCTTTGAGAAGATCGAAGATGCGAACCGTGCCAAGTTGCAGGGCGTCTTCCGCAATATCGACTACAATTCCGAGGCGAATCTCGGCAAGACCAAGGACCGTAACCGCCGTCTGAAAAAGTTCCTGGAGGACCTCAACGATCCTCGCCTGGACCTGCGGCCGTCGCGGGTGGGCAATCTGGATGTCATCGGCAATGCCTATGAATATCTCATCGCCAACTTCGCCGCTGGTGCGGGCAAGAAGGCCGGGGAATTCTACACGCCGCCGGAGGTCTCGGAGCTGATCGCGGAACTGGTCGATCCCCAGCCCGGCGAACGAATCTGCGATCCCGCCTGCGGTTCCGGCTCGTTGCTCATCAAGTGCGGCAACAGGGTCCGCCGGACGTCCGAGGATTTTTCCCTGTACGGGCAGGAGATCAACGGCGAGACCTGGGCGCTCGCCAAGATGAACATGTTTCTGCATGGCATGGACCGGGCCAGGGTGGAATGGGGCGACACCCTGCGTGAACCCAAGCTGATCGAGGACGACACCACCATGAAGTTCGAGGTAGTGGTGGCGAATCCGCCTTTCTCCCTCGACAAGTGGGGCTACAAGACAGCCCAGAGCGACCCCCATAACCGTTTCCACCGCGGCCTGCCGCCGAAGTCCAAGGCGGATTACGCCTTCATCTCACACATGATCGAGACCACCACCCTGGAGTCCGGGCGGGTAGGCGTGGTCGTGCCGCACGGCGTACTTTTCCGGGGCGGCGCGGAAGGCAAGATCCGGCAGCAACTCATCGAGGAAAACCTTCTGGACGCGGTCATCGGCCTGCCCGCGAACCTGTTCTTCGGCACGGGCATCCCGGCGGCCATCCTGGTGTTCAAGCGCAACCGGCCCGACAAGGATGTCCTGTTCATCGACGCAAGCCGGGAATACGCCGACGCCAAGAACCAGAACAAGCTGCGCCCCGAAGATGTCCGAAAGATCGTGGACACGTACAAGGCCCGCGAATTCGTGGACAAGTACGCCTATGCCGCCGGGTTCGATGAACTCAAGGAGAACGATTTCAACTTGAACATCCCCCGCTATGTGGACACCTTCGAGGAAGAGGAAGAAGTGGACATCGCCAAGGTGCAGGGCGAAATCGAGGAACTGGAAAAGGAATTGGCCGAAGTCCGCAAGGAAATGGCCGGATACCTGGAAGAGCTGGGGGTGCTGTAATGACCAGGGAGCGAGGCGTCGAGAAGGCGCACCATCTGACCTTTGAACAATTGAAGCTTCAGGACGAGAACGGCGATGATTTCTGGCTTGCCCGCCAGTTGTCGAAGGTGCTTGGCTACGGGGAATACCGCAACTTTCTTCCCGTCATAGAAAAAGCCAAGACGAGCTGTGAAAGCAGCGGCCAGCGGGTGTCCGATCATTTCGTGGAGGTCCACGAGATGATCACCCTGGGCAAGGGGGGGCAGAGGGCCATGGAGTCGTATGCCCTCAGCCGTTACGCCTGCTACCTGATTGTGCAGAACGCCGATCCTTCGAAGCCGGTCATCGCCAACGGGCAGACCTATTTTGCCATCCAGACCCGTCGGCAGGAACTGGCTGATGACGAGTCGTTCCAGCAGCTCAAGGAAGAAGAGAAGCGGCTGTTTTTGCGTGAGGAGATGAAGGAGCACAACAAGCAGTTGGTGAAAGCCGCTCATCAGGCCGGGGTCGAATCCAATCTTGATTTCGCCATCTTCCAGAACCACGGGTACAAGGGGTTATATGGTGGCCTCGACGCCAAGGGCATCCATCGGCACAAGGGGCTGAAAAAGAGTCAGAACATCCTCGACAACATGGGCAGCACGGAACTCGCCGCCAACCTGTTCCGTGCCACGCAGACCGAGGAGAAGCTACGGCGCGAGAACATCCGGGGCAAACAAGCGGCCAACCAGACCCATTTCGAAGTCGGCAAAAAGGTCCGCCAGACGATCAAGGAATTGGGCGGAACCATGCCCGAGGAACTGCCCGTGCCGGATGAGGATTTGGCAAAGGTCGCCCGACGGGTAAAGGCTGCGGAAAAGAAGGCGCTTGAAACCAAGGGAAAAGAGGAGGAATGACATGCAGCATCACTCGGTGTCTTCAAGAGCGATCAGGTCCATCGGTTATGATGAGGTCTCCATGACAATGGAAGTAGTCTTTCGATCTGGATCAACTCGGTACCGTTTTTGTGGTGTGCCGAAATCCGTTTTTACCGCCTTTTTAAATGCCGGTTCAAAAGGATCATATTTCCATAGGCATATTAAAGATCATTACCACTGTTAGACTGATCGTAGTGAGTAAATGGTAAATATTTCAATATCAGCATGGGTATAGCGATGGTTTTTAAGTCCACCCCTTGGCCATTAAAGATGGTCTCTTCGCAGGGACAAGTGCAAGCAGGTCGTCAACGCTCTCCTCATTTTGTTGAGGGTAAGATGAGGTGTTATCTTAGAGTTGCCAATGTATTCGATGGGTTCATCGACACCTCGGATATAAAACAAATGCCCTTTTCAGATAAAGAATATGAAATCTATAAGTTAGCCCAGGGGGACATACTCCTTAATGAAGGGCAAAGCCTTGAGCTTGTTGGCCGCCCAGCAATATATGCAGGAAAACCTGCAAGCTGCTGTTTTCAAAACACTTTAGTACGTTTTCGACCAGGGCCAGAATGTGATCCTAAATATGCTTTGCAGCTTTTTCAGCTTTGCCTTCAGATTGGTGTTTTTGCATCCATAGCAAGTCAGACGACTTCGATAGCACATCTAGGAGTTAAACGTTTTTCCCGGTTAAAGCTTCCTTTCCCACCGAAAAAAGAGCAACAGGCCATTGCCACAATTTTGTCCACCTGGGACCGTGCCATCGAGAAGGCCGAGGCCATAATCGAGGCCAAGGAGCGGCGGAAAGCGGGACTCATGCAGCGGCTCCTGACGGGCAAGGTGCGGTTCGGGGAATTTGTGAAGTCCCAGGCACGGCAGAAGACTAAGTCTTACGACCTCCCAGAGGACTGGGGGTATCCGACCATCGGGGATATCGCTGTGGCGGTATCGCAGAAGAACGGAACGAAAACCTCGCTCCCGGTGCTTTCCTGCACCAAACATTCTGGCCTCGTCGATTCCCTGGCCTACTTTGGAAAGCAGGTCTTCAGCAAGGACCTGTCCACCTACAAGGTTGTTCCGAGAGGGGCCTTCGCCTACGCGACGAACCATATTGAAGAGGGGTCCATCGGATATCAAGACCTTCATGACAAAGCCCTGATCAGCCCCATGTACACGGTCTTCAAAACATCGGGTGTCGTTCACGACGGTTTTCTTTTCAAGTTGCTGAAGACCGAATGGTACCGCCACATATTCCAGACCCGGACAAGCGCATCGGTGGATAGGCGAGGGAGTCTTCGTTGGAAGGAATTTGCCAAAATCCACATCCCGCTGCCAAGCATGGAAGAACAGGGAAAGATCGCCGAAGTCCTCGACAAAGCCGAACAGGAAATCGAGGAGCACCGCAACCAACTCACCGCCCTCAAGGAACAGAAGAAGGGTCTCATGCAGCAGTTGTTAACCGGGAAAGTGCGGGTGAAGGTGTCATTATTATGATTTCTGACAACAGGAAGGAGGAATAAATGCTTTCGTTCCAAGAAGCACTTCAACGGGCTGAAAACAAAAAACATCTACTGCTTGGCAACGGATTTAGCATCGCGCTCAAGCCGGATATTTTTCGATACGACACGTTGTTTGAACAAGCCGATTTTTCCGGGAACGAACATTTGCGGGGAATCTTTTCAGCGCTCGGCACAACGGATTTTGAAGAGGTGGTGAAAACCTTGGAGTCGGGGGCGAAGGTTTTGCCCCATTATTTGGGACCAACACCTGGCGTCGATGCGCAAATGCAACAGGACGCTCTCCGAATCAAAGAGATTCTGGTCACGACCATCGCCAACAAGCACCCCGAACGCCCTGGGGATATCTCGTTTGCGGAATATGAAGCCTGCAAGCTTTTTCTGGGCAACTTCCTCGGCTCCGGCGGCAAACTCTACTCGTTGAATTATGACATCCTGCTGTATTGGGTTTTGATGAACAGCGACCTGCCAAACAACGACGGGTTCAAAAACGATCCCGATGACCCCGACGCTGTTTACGTGGTCTGGGACAGGGGGGATTCACGGGGTCAAAACGTGTATTTCCTGCACGGCGGTCTTCATCTTTTTGATGCTGGTCACCAAATCCAGAAAAACACCTGGGTCCGTTCAACTGTCCCCCTGATAGACCAGGCCCAAGAGGCGGTCGCTGCAAACAAGTTTCCGCTTTTTGTGGCGGAAGGCACTTCCCAGCAGAAAATGAAGAAAATCCAGCATAGCGCCTATCTTCATAAGGGGTTGCGAAGCCTTGCCGAAATTTCAGGGTCGATCTTCACCTATGGTGTTTCTTTTTCAGAGAATGACGAACACATCCTCCGGACCATTGAGATGGGCAAGGTGAAATCCATATTCGTCGGATTGTATGGGGATGAAAACAGCGAATCCAACCAGCGTATCCGTTCTCGGGTGGACCAGATGGTTTTGCTTCGGAGAGATAGCCCAAGACGAAACGACTTGGCCGTTTTCTACTTCGATTGTGCAAGCGCCGCTGTATGGGGGTAATCCAGAGTGAAAGCGAAAGAGACCGTCGAGTTTTTGAAAAAGAGTTTACCGGCAGTATTCATCATTCATTACTCTTGCCAGAATCTGAATGACGCAAATGAAGGGTACTCGCCGCGGGTGACATCTATCGCTGTGCTGCACATCGATAGCGATACGATGCATAGTTTTTCCATTCACCTCATCGCGGAAATCGAAGGCATTGCGAGAGACAATATCTCTGACCATTACGACGCGCTCGAAGCCAAGATGCTTGGCAAATTTTTTGCCTTTGTTGGTGCTCACCAAGATGCCTACTGGCTTCATTGGAATATGACCAATATCAATTATGGATTTGAAGCAATCGAGCATCGATACCGAGTCCTCACGAAGGAAGAGCCTCCCCATATTGAAGATTCCAGGCGATACAACCTGTCGGCATTGATACAGGCCATCTACGGGAACAAGTGTGTGGATGATCCCAAAATGTTAAAGCTCATGGAACTTAATGGTGGGAAAAAGCGTGATTTCCTTACGGGTCAAGAGGAAGTGCAGGCTTTTGTAAATAAGGAATATGTCAAACTTCATAAGTCTACGATGACGAAGGCATATTGGTTTAAGAGCATGTTCTTTCGATTGGCCAAGGGGAGGGTAAATACCCAGAGATCCAACTGGCGAGTGAAAATCAATCGCGCGACCGAACATTGGTTTGCAAAATTACTTGGATTTGTTGCCGTCATAGTTACGATTGTCCAAATTTTAATCCTCGCATTCCGAGCGGTTGGGACGGGGGGCTAGCAATGTTCGATTTCAAGGAATACGCCGCCTCCCAAGCCCCTGCCCTGATCCTGTTGGAGCAGATCGGCTACGAGTACGTTCCGCCCAACAAGGCCCTGGCCATGCGTGGGGGGCGCAAGTCCATGCCGGTCCTGCTGGACGTGTTGGAGGCCCGGTTGCGGGAGATGAATTCCATCTCCTTCAAGGGGCAGGAGCATGAGTTCTCGGATGCCAATATCGCGCGGGCCGTGCGGGAAATCGCTCAGGTGCCGTTCGACAGCCTGATCGCCACCAGCGAACAGGTCTATGACCTGCTCACCCTCGGCATCAGCCTGGAGCAGACCATCGATGGGTCCGTGAAAAGTCATTCCCTGAAATACATCGATTGGGAACACCCGGAAAACAACGTCTACCACGTTTGCGACGAATTCGAGTTCGAGCGGCGCCACTCCGATGCCGTCCGCCGGCCGGACATCGTGCTTTTCGCCAACGGCATTCCCGTAGCCATCATCGAGTGCAAGCGGCCCGACCAGCGCGGGGCCATCAAGGAAGGCATCAGCCAGCACCTGCGCAACCAGCGGGTCACGGAAATCCCGGAGTTGTACATCTACAGCCAGATATTGCTTTCAATCAGCCAGAATCGGGCCATGTACGCCACCACGGACACGGATGCGAAGTTCTGGTCGATCTGGAAGGAAGAGGACGCTGACGGCCAAAATGAAGCCCTGAGCGCCATCGTCAACACGCCCTTGGTCGAAGCGCAACGGTCCCGGCTCATGGCCGAGGCCACGGACGAACAGCGGGAAGCCCTGACACGTATCCTCACTTCCGGGCATCGCACCCCCACGCCGCAGGACAAGACCCTGCATTCCCTCCTGCGCCCGGAGCGGCTTCTGGAACTCATATACGGTTTCATCATCTACGACAGCCGCATCAAGAAAATCGCCCGCTACCAGCAATATTTCGCGGTCAAGGCCACGGTGGATCGGGTCACCGACGTCAAAGGCGACAGCCGCCGGAGGGGCGGGGTCATCTGGCATACCACGGGATCGGGCAAGTCGCTGACCATGGTCATGCTTGCCAAGGCCCTTGCACTCGATCCCCGCATCAAGAATCCCAAGGTGGTCATCGTCACCGACCGCATCGACCTGGACAACCAGATTTCCAAGACCTTCAAGGCGTGCGGCAAAGACGTGGTCCAGGCCCGGACCGGGGAACACCTGCTCAAGCTCATTGCCGGGGAACGTGCCTCCATCGTTACCACCATCATCGACAAATTCGAGACCGTGGCCAACAAGCGCACCAAGGACGAGGACCGGAACATCTTCGTGCTGGTGGACGAAAGCCATCGCAGCCAATACGGCCAAAGCCATGCCAAGATGCGCGTGGTCTTCCCCAACGCCTGCTATATCGGCTTCACGGGCACGCCGCTCCTGAAGAAGGAGAAGAGCACGGCCGACCAGTTCGGCGGTTTCATCCACAAATACACCATGAACCAGGCTGTCCAGGACCGGGCCGTGGCCCCGCTCAGGTACGAAGGACGCATGAGCGAACTGCACGGGGACGATGCCGAGTTGGACAAGTGGTTCGATCGTATCACCGAGGGGCTGACTCCAGAGCAGAAACGCGACCTTAAAAAGAAGTTCAAGCAGGCCGAGCAGCTCTTTTCCGCCGAGTCGCGTATCGCCGAAGTCGCCTATGACATCGCCCAACATTTCAAGCAGTTTTGCAAGGGGACCGGCAAGAAGGCCCAGTTCGCCGTTGCCAGCCGTTCGGCGGCTTTGGCTTACCTGCGGTGTTTCGAGGAACAGGACGAAGTCTCCGTGGCCGTGGTCATGTCTTCCCCTGACAGCCGAGAGGGGAACACCTCCACCGATGAATCCAAGATGCCCGAGGTGCAGGTGTTCTGGAACGACATGATGCGCCGGTACGGCAACGAGAAGCAGTATCTCGAAAGCATCATCAACGCATTCAACCACAATGACGATCCCGAAATCCTGATCGTCATCGACAAGCTTCTAACCGGGTTCGACGCGCCCCGGAACAGCGTCCTTTACCTGGACAAGAACCTCAAGGAGCACAACATCCTTCAGGCCATCGCCCGGGTGAACCGTTTGTGGGACGGCAAGGATTACGGCCTGGTGGTGGATTACCGGGGCATCTTCGGAGCCTTGAATGAAGCCATCGACACCTATGCCGCCCTGGAAAAGGAAGGGTTCGACCGGGCCGACATCGAGAACACCATTCTCGACGTCAGCGGCGAGATCGAACAGCTCAAGGCCAGGCATGCCAATGTCTGGGAGATTTTCAAGGAAGTCGGGAACAAGGCGGACATCGAGGCCATGCAACTGGCCCTGGAACCGGAAGACATCCGGGAGCGATTTTACGACGCCCTGCGCCTTTTTGCCAACACCCTGCAACTGGCGCTGAGCAGCGCGCGGTTTCTCGACAATACGCCCGAAAAGACGATCCGCCGGTACAAGGCCGATTTGAAGGATTTCCTGAACCTTCGCAACGCCGTCAAGCATCGGTTCGGCGAGGCCGTGGATTACTCGGCCTACGAGCAGCAGCTCAAGAACATGGTCAGCAAACACATCGGAGCGGATGCCGTGCAGGAGGTGGTCGCCCCGGTGGATATCTTTGCCGTGGACGCCTTCGAGCAACAGCTGGAGCTGATCCAGGGGGATGCCGCCAAGGCCGATCACATCGCGGCCAGGGTGAAGAAAACGATCACCGTTCGGATGGACGAGGACCCGGTCCTCTTCAAACGCCTGTCGGAAATCATCAACGAAACCATCAGCAGCCATCGTGCGCACCGGCTTTCCGATGCCGAATATCTCGGCAAGATGCGGGGACTGCTGGATGACTTGCAACAGGGGGAACGTGGCAACCTGCCGCCGTCCCTCAAGGGCAAGGACGAAGCCGCCGTTTACTTCGGAATCCTGGGGGAAATGCTGGAAGGGCAGATCGCTGAAGCTTCCTTGCCCCAGATGGCGATATCCATAGACGACGCCGTAACATCCAGGAAAATCAGGGATTGGAGCGACAATATTGATATTGTCAACGAAATGAAGAACGATATTGAAGACGTTTTGTATGACGCTTCGGAATCATTCGGTGTAACATTCCCCGGCGAAGTGATAGATGCTGTCATCGACAAATTGATTCTTGTTGCCAAGAGACGTGACCTTGCCTGATTTGCCCGCCCGCGGTTCCGTGCATTACGGGACCACCAGAATCGATTACTCCATCCGGCCAGCGACCAGGAAGACCTTGGCCATCCATGTCTTCCCTGATGGTTCCGTCGTCACGGATGCGCCTCGGACGGCGACCGAAGATGAGATAGCGGCCAAGGTGAAAAGCCGGGGAGCATGGGTCCTTAAGCAGCAGAGGATCTTCGCGGCCTATCCCCCGGCCATCCCGGCCAGGCGATATGTCTCCGGCGAGGAAGTCAGGTATCTGGGACGGCAATATCGGTTGAAGCTGCTGGTTGGTCTCGAACGTTCAGCCAAGCTCAAGGGAGCGCATCTGGAAGTGACCCTCCTGGCCCAGGATGGCGCAGATGTGGCCAAGAAACTGGTGGATGCCTGGCTTCGTGATCGGGCGGATGCGATTTTCCATTCCCTGATGGGATCGTGTGTGGAAAGGGCCTCTGGGGTTGGCATGAAAACCGTTCCAGAGTGGCGAATGCTTCGGATGCTGAAGCGTTGGGGAAGCTGTACCAATAGCGGTACGATCATCCTGAACCCCGAGCTCGTCGCAGCGCCGAAGGATTGCATCGAGTACGTGATTTCCCACGAACTTTGCCATTTGCGTGTCAGGAACCACTCGGCAGCGTTTTATAGGCTGTTGTCCCGAGTCGTCCCAAAATGGGAACACCTTAGGATGAAGTTGAATCGGGCAGTTGAGCTTCGTCTCGAATATTGATGCAGAATATTCGGATCGCTATTTAACATATCGAATAGGTGCCCAGTTGTTGTAGAAAAGATCGCACTACCTAATGGTCTAATCCCTAGGAGTTGTCTCCAGGGACGTACATTTTTATTTGATTGTTTTCGAATACAAATTTTCCATCCGGTTCACGAACGCCGGCTGGTAGCTGCGCCACTTCTGATTGCAGTTCTCTCGCAGCTCTGTGAACATCTTTGAATTTGGGTTCCACCATGTTTTCGAGGAATTGAATTGTTTTATGCTTAATTTCCCCCTTGAGGCCGGACACGTCCCGTTTCAATTTTTTGATGTCCTGAAGGTGAGCTTCTGAGAGGTTACAAAGAGAAACAACTTCATCCGTCAGCAACTCTCTTGTCCGGTCGAACGCATCAAAAGCAGCCACTATAGAGACAGCGCCATCCTTTTTATCAATATCAACCCCTTCTATTTTCATGGGATTATTCCCACCATTTGCGATCAAGTTGGCATTGTAGTTCACCACACTCATAAGTTTTTTCAATGCATATCGCATAGCATTCCCATCGTTAACGAGCCCATTAATATTGCGCATATTTTGGTAATGGGTGGAAAGGCTTGAAGCATGAATTTTAACATTACGCATTGACGAATCGATGATTTCAGCAGACAACCTCATCCGGTTTATTTCGCTTTGAACAGCTAACAACTGGTAAGATTCACGAATACTTTTTGCGTTCTTTTCAATTCTTTCGTCATGCTCAGATAGTCTGGATTCCATGTCGACAGAGGGAAGGTTGACAAAATCAGGGGCACACGCATCGCTATTTGGGTCCCCACTGCAGTCGTCCATGACCCTTTTTAATCGGTCGTATACGATTACAGTTCTCTCATCAGAGATTATTTCGTAGACTTTTTTTACGACTTTCTTGACTGCTGATCCGATCGTTTTGATCCCATCCCAGAGATCGGAGAACATTCCCATAGGTCCCTCACAAAAATGCAATAGATTGGCTTTCCGACGATTGGCGATAGCGAGTGTCGCTCAAATCTGAGGCACGTGAAACATAAATTAGTACCAGTTAGTCGTAATAATAGATCCAAGTCAATGGCTGTGCCCGGTCATGAAGAAATGGTCCAAGAATATTTACTTTTCCCCTAGAATCCTGTCCCATGCTGCAATGTGGTTTCGGAATCCGTACTCGACCATCTCGAATTTCCTGCCCATTTTTTTGGCTGCAACCCCAAGCGTTCCGGTGCCAGCGAAGGGATCAAGAATGGTGTCGCCTTCTTTGCTCAATGCGGCAACCAGATCTTCGACCACTTTCAGTGGTTTTTGTGTGGGATGAAGGGCTTTTTCGCCTTTTTTCTCTGACCACTCTTCGTCGGGGTCAGGCATCAGCCGTTCTTTCCCCGATGTTTTCCCAGTGACCATATGATTTTTGTAGTATTTTTGATCATCGAAAAATGAGTCTTCCGAGCACGCATGCAACCCAAGTTCGAAGCTCTCCTGAAACATACCCTTGTTGAACCCGACAGAGTCGGGCTTGCACCAGGCAAACTTGCGCAGTTTAGGGAAGTAGCGCGAAAGCTCCCGATACCAATCGCCGAATTGAAAATCCGAGCAAAATACAAAGACATTGCCGCCAGGTTTCAGAACACGATGGAATTGATAAGCCAGAACGTCGATCCGCAGCTTTTTGCAATCCCAATCCTTGCCGGCAATTCCGATCTCGTAAGGTGGGTCTGTGATTATGGCCTCGTACCTGTGAGCAGGGCAATTCCCCAAAAATAGAAATGCGTCATTGTTGTGAATGTCGCCATCTTTAGACGACGAGGTTGCCCCAAGATGGTCTTGTTTCCGTAAATCAATCACGAGTCACCTGCCACCGGTTCCCCATATGTTGGCTTTTGGTTCTTCAAGATAAATTCCCGCATTCGATCAAGCGATTTTGAGCTCAGTCCCGGATTGAGAATTTTGCGGCGTTTGGCTCGTAGTTTCGCGTCGTTCGTCGAGTGGCACTGATCGGCTGCATGGGCCATTTCCGGGTCATTTTCCAGTATGCTCATGAGCGCCCGATAAGTGTCGTTGTGCATGGCGACGAGAACAATTCGAACGAACTCCGGCACAGGAAGATCATAGGCTAGGGAGAAGTCCAGTACCCGATCCAGCGGAATCGAAGCGTTCCCCTTTTCAATCTGGGATATAAACGAGCTGGTGCACCCCAACTTCTGGGCGACCCATCTGAGGGGCTTGCCCTGAGCCTCCCGCACAATCTTCAGATAAAGCCCGACTTCTTCCTTCAGCAATTGTTCCGGGGTCTTCACAGGGGTGAGGTCAACGACATCATCTTCAGCCATGGTTAATCAACCACCTTGTTAACAGGATTAAGCAACTAGTTACTTAGCAAGGTTAATAAATAAGTTGATAATCAGTAGCAAGGGTTTTGTTACTTCTTGGGGTGGATGCGTGAGCAGGGACATGAGAATATCCCTTGAGCCGGAGTCGAACCCGCCATCCCTCTCACCGTCGCCTGCGGTAATCACGGCGCAAGTAAAGTCGTCGGGGCAAGGCCGGACCGCGAAGCGTCCGCCCGCAGGGCTTGCCTTGCCCCGGCGGCTGCTTGCGTCACGCTCGCGGCAAAATGGGTGGGAGGGGCAGAAACCCTGCCGCCGGAGCTTGCGCGAAGGTTTTGCGGCGTCATAGGGTGGGGTATATCCACCGGATAATTCCGTAACCCAAAGGAGGTGAAACGCACTTACCGCGCGTCATAAGTTCACGACGTTAGTCTGAACTGATGACGCATGAAGAAGCCTTGAGCTTCAACGATCCACGCGCCGTTTTCCAAACAAACGGCCATTTCAGAATCCAAACACGCAGGCTGTAACGCAGCACCCGCCGATGGTGGAATGGCAAGTATCTACGCTTGTCATTGCCGCACTTCCCCTACGGCTGCCATCCAATCCGCAAGACGTACGCGCTTGCGGGGCAGCACCCCTTATTGACTGGGTCTTCCGGAATCTTCTTCCAATGGGAAACGGGCATTCATTCTTCCCTTAGCTGGTGATGCGTGGCGGGTTTACCGCCACAGGCAGGTCTTTCCCGGCTGACGGGAAAAGTCCGATCTGCTTGGTCCCGGGGCACTGCCCCGAACCTTTAACGGAAGGAGAATTCCAATGGGAAAATCCGACAGCCTCAAGTTTGCGGCGAACCGGGCAACTTTGTCCGGGCCAAAATCGAAACAACACCGAATCCGCCAGACGGCCCGCCATTTCGTCGATGTTTTGCGCCAGGCGAACATGGGGGTCGAGAAGTGGACCAAGGTGACAAACAGGCACTTCCAGAGCGTGGCGGACACCATGCGTGCGGACGGCGTGGGCGACGGCAGGATTGCCGAAGTCTTCACCGCTGCCCGCCACGTCTGCCGAGCCTACGAGAACGACAATATCAGCAATAGCAACGCGACCTTCGGGGTGCGGCGCGGCTCCATCGCCAATCAGGCGTCCCGCGCGGTCATCCCGGATATGGTGAAAGAATCCCTGGCCAGCATGCGGAACGACGCGTCGTTCCGGCATGCCGGCCGGGCGGCGGCTCAGATCGAGCTGATGTATGAGCTCGGGCTGCGTCGGGAAGAATCAGCCAAGCTGGACCTGCCCAACGATTGGGACCGGGAAAACCATAGCCTTCTCGTTCAGTACGGGACAAAGGGCGGCAGGCCTCGGACCCTGCATGGTCTGTCCCGGCAACAGGAAGCGGCTCTTGAACGAGCCGAGGAATACGTGTCCCCCTCCAACAGGAAGGGTCTCCACAACCTCATGCCCGAGGGCATGGGCGACAACTGGCTGCACCGGCTGGACTATGCGGCCAGGAAACACGGCCTTGCCGGTAAGAATGCCGGAGGAACCTTGCACGGTCTTCGGCACGAAAGGTTTCATCAAATGTATGTGAATCACGCGGGCTTTGAGCCGCCCAACCAGCACGAGAGCGTGCAGGTGTTCCAGGAGGCAGCCCAGGCAACGGTCGGGGACGAATGGCCCCGGCTTGACAACGAAGCGCGAGACGCCATCGAGGAAGCGGCAGGGCATTCCCCCGGTCGCCGTGACATATCGAACGCCTATCTGGGCAGTTCCTATTAGATGCGGCCCCGCCATTTCTTGGCGGGGTCGTTTTTTTATTCTTTTCCCCCTCCAGCCGTTTGACTTTGCACATGCCGGGAGTGTTGAACTGGTGTGTTGAGCGTCAGGATGTCCGGCTCGACGAAACCGGTTGAAGGTCGTGAACGTGGATAGTGTGTTAACGGTTAAACAAGTTGCCCAGCTTTTGGGAATTTCCGAAAGCCTTGTCAGGCGTCGCGATATGAAGGTTCGTTTGAAGGCCTTCATTGTCGGAACGCGTGGAATCCGCTTCCTTCGGGAAAACGTGGAGGCTTACCGGGCACGGAACACCGTTGGGGAATCGGACCAGCCAGACGATATCCCCATGCCTAAAAAACGGCAGCGGAAGAATTTGACCGACAAACACAAGCTATGGCAGCGTGAATCCCGGTAAGCGGCCTTCCCTATTAAGGAGAAAGGACAATGCCTTACAAGGAAAAAAGACGGTGGCGTGGGTCCGTGCGCTTTACGCCATCCGACGGTTCGCCTCAGATCAGGCGCACCCAGCTCTTTGACAAGATGAAAGACGCGGAAAAATGGGAAAACAAGACCCGAGAAGCCTTGGAGCTCGCGGATGCGGAAAAACGAAAGGACATGCATCGCGTGGGCCTGGAAGTCCTGGTCGGGGATTGGGCGAATGCCTACATGGATTACGCCACGGCCACTTGGTCGAAGGGAAGCTGCTCGGATAAGCGCCTTGCGTTTCGGCGTTTGTTCGAAATGACGGTGCGTCCCAATCAGTTGGTTCATGAGATCACCCCGGTGATGGCCCTGAACCACCTGAGTCGGCTCAAGCAGCAGACCACGGGAAACACGGCCAATCGGGACCGGAAAAACCTTGCCGCCGCCTGGAAGTGGGGTGCGCGGTATTTGGGAATGGACAAGACGAATCCGTTCCGATCCGTGGACAAGTTCCCCGAGCAGCGCCACCCGAGGTGGGTTCCGCCCCTTGAGGACTTCCGCAAGGTCGTGGATGTGGCAACGCCCTTGCAACGGCAACTGCTTCTGCTGGCGTTCCACACGGCTGCCCGCCGGGGCGAATTGTGGAAGCTCAAGTGGTCGGAAGTCAATCTGGCCACGGGCATGATCGGTTTCTGGACCAACAAGCGCAGAAGCGGGAATGCCGAGTTCGATGAGTTGCCCATCTCGGGCATGCTCAGGGCGCACCTTGCCGAATGGAAGTTGATATCCAGGGATGAGGAACTGGTGTTCGGAAGCCGGTTCGAAGGCCTTCTGGACATCAATAACCGCTGGCTGCGGCGGCTGTGCGCCGATGTTGGCGTGAGGAACTTCGGTTATCACGGAATCCGCCACCTGTCCGCCAGCATCGCCATCCATAACGGGGCGACTATCGTGGAAGTGCAGCAGTTGCTGCGTCACAAGTCCATTGCGACGACCCAGCGGTACATCCACAAGGTCAAGAAAAGCACCGGCGCGGTGGATGCCCTGGACGCGGCCTGGCGTGATGACGGGGACAGGGAACCGCCCGCCCTGAAGTTGGTCCGGTGATGCTGACGTGGCACTCGAGCCACGCGGACGAGCCACGCAAACAAGAAACGGGTTACGGCATTCACCGTAACCCGTTGATTTGTCTTGGCGTCCCCAAGGGGGTTTGAACCCCTGTTGCCGGCGTGAGAGGCCGGAGTCCTAGGCCACTAGACGATGGGGACGCATTTTGGTGGGTCGTACTGGGCTCGAACCAGTGACTCTCTGCTTAAAAGGCAGATACTCTACCAACTGAGTTAACGACCCATGACCCTTCAGGGAAGGTATGAGTATCTATTTGGCTTTCTGGTGTCAAGCATATTCTGTAACTTCGGAGGAATATGGATTTCTCTTTGCAACCGCTCGGAATGTCTGTAGATAAAAAGTTTTTCTTGCAAAAATATTCTGTCGTGCTATGATCCCGCTCCCCATTAGAAATGGGAATCAAGCCACCAAGGAGCACACATATGACACGAAAAGACCGTACCGAGGGAATCTATTCCCGCCGCGAGGTGCTCGACGAGTCCGAGCGCAGGCAATACTGCCAGTTGCAGTTGAAGGAGTTGCTCTCCTATGCCTACCGTTACTCCGAGGACGTCAAGAAGCGGTTCGACCGCGCTCAGTTCAACGTGGACAAGTTCCGCACTCTGAACGACCTCAAGCATATCCCCATCATTAAGAAGAAGGAACTCATCTTTCTCCAGTCCATGGGGCCCCGTCTCGGCGGGTTGCTGACCAAGGATCTGGGCGAGCTTCAGCGCGTCTTCCTCTCCCCCGGCCCGATCTTCGATCCCGAGGACCGCTCCGAGGACTATTGGGGGTGGACCGAAGGCTTCTATGCCGCGGGCTTCCGCTCCGGCGACCTGGCCCAGATCACCTTCAACTACCACCTGGCTCCGGCCGGGCTGATGTTTGAAGAGCCCCTGCGCAACCTGTCCTGCGCCGTGGTGCCCGCCGGGCCCGGCAACACCAACTCCCAGATCGAAATCATGCAGAAGCTGCGTGTCACCGGCTACGTGGGCACTCCCAGCTATCTCATGCACCTGGCCCAGAAGGCCGAGGAAGCGGGCCTGTCTCTGCGCAAGGACCTGTTCCTCGAAGTGGCCTTCGTCACCGGCGAAAAGTTCTCCGAGAAGATGCGCTCCACCCTGGAGAAGAAATTCGACTGCATCATGCGCCAGGGCTACGGCACTGCGGACGTGGGCTGCATCGGCTACGAATGTTTCCACAAGTCCGGCCTGCACCTGTCCAACCGCGCCTATGTGGAAATCTGCCATCCCGACACCGGCATCCCGCTCAAGGACGGCGAGGTCGGCGAGATTGTGGTTACCGCCTTCAACCGGACCTATCCGCTCATCCGGCTGGCCACGGGCGATCTCGGCTATCTGGACCGCGCCCCGTGCGCCTGCGGCCGTACTTCCCCGCGCCTGGGCGGCATCGTCGGCCGCGTGGATACCACCGCGCGCATCAAGGGCATGTTCGTCTACCCGCATCAGGTGGAGCAGGTCATGGCCCGGTTCGAAGAGGTCAAGCGCTGGCAGATCGAAGTCACCAACCCCGGCGGCATCGACGAGATGATCCTGTCCATCGAGGCGGGCCAGTTCAACCAGGAGGACGAACTCCTCCACCTCTTCCGCGAGAAGATCAAGCTGCGCCCCATCCTCAAGGTTCTCGCCCCCGGCACCCTGCCCCCGCAGATCCGGCCCATCGAGGACAAGCGCACCTGGGATTAACCATCCATCAAAGCTCATAAAAAAACCGCCCGACGAATCCGTCGGGCGGTTTTTTTGATGCCTCTGCCCCCCCCCCCAGAACGTTTTGTCGCCGCTTTCGCGGGGGCGGAGCACGGTATGTCGTGCCGCTCCGCACACAGGTTTCCCGACCCGTTGATGTGCTTTTGCGGAGAAGCACGCTCTGTCGTGTCCAGCCCCGCGAAGCGGTGCCAAGAAGTTTAGGAAAAGGAGGGGATGGGGGTCCGGGGGAAGGGGAGGAAACAACCCTTTCCAAAGGGTTTTTCCTCCCCTTCCCCCGGCCGCCGGAGGCTGCTCCCCCTACGCGGGTTGGCGGAGCATCTCCTCGGGAAGGCCGAAGACCTTGGGGGTGAAACGGACGTACCATGCGGCGGACTGGACCTGGACGATATAGGCCATGGCGATGACCAGGGCGGCGTCCGAGCCCTGCGTGCCGAAGGCGTTGATGGCGATGGCGAGCGCGATGGACAGATTGCGCATGACCGAGCCGTAGACCAGGGCGATGGCGTCGCCGCGCGGCAACATGGATTTGCCGATGACCGTGGAGAGCAGGAAGTTGAAGCCGTAGAGCAGGATGAGCGGCACGAGGATGTCCAAAAGCACGCCGGGCGCGGCCGCGATGGTTCTGGCCTTGAGGGCCAGGGCCACGAACACGATGCCGAGCACGCCCACGGTGGACAACCCCGGGAATTTCGGGCCGATATCGCGTTGGAACGTCTGTTGGCCGTAGCGTTTCACCAGGAATCTTTGGGTCAGGTAGCCCAGGGCCATGGGCAGGAAGACGATGAACAGGATTTGCCGGAACACGGCGGCCAACTGCATCTGGATGGCCGTGCCCATGAGGAGCTTCACATAGAGCGGGGTGGCCAGGGATCCGACAATGAGCCCGATGACCGTCATCTTGACCGCGGCGGACATGTTTCCCTTGGCGAATCCGGTCCAGGAGATGGTCATGCCGCTGGTCGGCACCAGTCCGGCCAGGAGCAGGCCCAGGGCCATGTACGGATTGTCCCGGAAAAAGAGGAGGCCTACGGCGAAAGTCAGGAAGGGGATCAGCCCGAAGTTGATGAGCTGGGTCAGGATTTGCGCCTTGCCGTCGCCCCCCTCAAAGACCTTGCGGACCTTGAGCGTGACCATCATGGGGTAGACCATGAGGAAGGTGAACGGGATGATCGCGGTCTTGAGCCAGCCGGTATCCGCCCACAGCCCGTAGGCGAAGCCGACGACCATCATGGCGGGGATGGCGTAGATCAGGTTTTTGGTCAGTTTCTGCAATATGCCGAACATGGATACTCCTTGCGCGTTGATTATTCCTGGCCCGACCCGGCCATCTCGGTCTCGCGACATTCGGGGTCGGAACAGCAGGGAGCCTCGCCGTCCCGGTAGACGACCACCCCATTGCGCACGGGTTCGACGATGAACCGTCTGGAACATTCTTCGCAATTGACGTAGAAAGAAGCGTAACCGTCGAATTCACCCGCCTCCCGGCCGGCATTGCAATACGGACAACGGATGGTTGCACTCATGGGGGACCTCCTTGTTTTTGCTTGTTCTTACCCCCAAAATAGGCACCTGTCGGACCCTGCGCATTGATCTCGATCAACCCTCAGCCTTTTTCCCCGGGAATTGTCATGCAGCCCATCGACCTCAGAAACGAAATCAGCGCCTTGCCCATCTTCGCTCGGCTCGAAGACGCCCAGCTCGACCGCCTGGCCTCCCATGCCGAGGTCCTGCGTTTTCCCAAACGCTCCCTTTTCTTCAGCGAGGACAACGCCGCCCGGGGGCTGCACGTGCTCTTGTCCGGGCAGGTAAAACTCTTCCGCCTGGCCGAGGACGGCAAGGAGCAGACCATTTTCGTGTTCGGCCCTGGTGAGCCGTTCTGCCTGTGCTCCACCTTTTCCGACGGCAAACTGCCCGCCAATCTCGGCGCGCTTGAGGACAGCCGCGTCCTGTTCATCCGTCCCGCGGAGTACGAACGCCTCGTGCGCGAAGACCCGTCCATCCTCCTGACCATGATGCGGGTCATGTCGCGGCGGCTCAAGGACGCCATGGACATGATCGACTCCCTGTCCCTCAAACAGGTCCCTTCGCGGCTTATGGCCTACTTCGAAAGTCGCCACCAGGGCGGCCGCGTGACCCTGGACCTCTCCCAGCGCGAACTCGCCAAGATCATCGGCATCACCCCGGAAGCGCTTTCCCGCACCCTGCGCAAAATGACCGACAGCAACGACATCATCATGGACGGCAACGATATCATCCTTCCTCATCTGGAGGCCTAGGACGACCTCCCCGAGGGGGGGGGAGCCGAAGCACAACCCCGATTCCAGCCTGGGAGCCTTTTGCGATTGAAAAAGGTTCCCAGGACTCCCCAAAACGTTTTGGGCGTCTTTGGCAGGGGCGAGCGGAGAGGGTTGCGCGGATTGTCCGGGCGGAGAGCATGGGGGTGACGCGGCAGGGCGACGCCTTGCCCGCGGAGACGCCCGTCCGGCGAAGGCTCTCTTTTGGGAGAGAGCGCCGGAGGCGTCATTCCTTTGGGAGGGGGAACCGGGTTATCCCAATCTTCTGGCGAATTCCGAGACGATGATGGCCCCGGCCTGGGCGACGTTGAGGGAGTCGAATTCCCGCTGGAAGGGGATGTGGAGGCTGTGGTGGGCGAATTTGGCGACGCCGGGCCGGATGCCTTTTTCCTCGTTGCCGAGGATGAGCACGGCGGGTGTGTGAAGGGTGGCGGTATAGACGTTTTCGGAGTCGGAAGTCATGCGGGCGCAATAGAGGGTATAGTCGTAGTTGACGCAGTCCTTCATGGCGTTGGCGAGATTGCCGACCTTGGCCACGGGCAGTTTGTTCAGGGCTCCCGCCGAGGAGCGTACGGCCCCGGCCCCGATGTAGGCGCCATGGTGTTGGCAGACGATGAGGCCCGCGCCGCCCAGGGCGTGGACGGTACGGGCGAGCACGCCGACGTTGCCGGTATCCTGGACCTGGTCCAGGGCGACGATCAGCGGCAGGGGGGCCTGCGGGGCCTGTTCCAGGAGCTGTTCGAGGGGCGTATAGTCGAGGGCGGCGCAGCGGGCGGCCACACCCTGGTGGTTGCCCCGGAACATGTAGTCCAATTCCTTTGCCGAGACCGATTTGTAGGGCACCTGGGCGGTCCGGCAGATTTCGAGGATTTCCTCCATGGCCTGGTCGCGCCGGCCCTTGCGGAAGGCGACGAAATCCACCTTCTGCGGGGAATCCAGCAGCAGCTCTTTGACCGGTTTGTTGCCAACTACGTAGATTTTAGAGTCTTTTTTTGTCCGGTCATGGTCTTGCATTCTCGAATCCTTATGATAAACACGGAAAAATGTTGCACATGGTTGCGTTCGACAAAGGGGTCTAGTAGGCGTTTATCGCTCCTATTGCAATCCATGGCAAGGTGGGCTAGCTGGAAGCCTTGCGCAACCGGCACTCATGATTTTTTCTAGACTTTTCAAAGCCGGGCTTATCTGATAATGGTGTGCCGAAGTCGGAGGATCGCTTGAGAGTTAACAACTATACATATTTACTTGCGGTGAGCCTGCTCATCGCAAGTCTGGCCGCAGGGTGTGCGCCCAAGACGCCCCAGGACGCGGCCCCACCCGTGGCGGAGACCACCGAGAACCTCGTGCCGGATGATGCCGAGGCGCTCGAACCCGAGATCGAAGCCGCGCCCGAGGTGGCTCCCGGTGAGGACCTGACTCAGACCGAGCAGGCCGTGCTTAACCAGCGTTTCGGCCTGTTGTTCGACCTGGAGCCCCACGAGAACGAGGAAGTCGAACTTTTCTTCACCTACTACAACCACAAGGCGCGCAAGACCATGGAACGCTGGTTGCAGCGTTCCCAGCCGTATCTGCCCTACGTGCGCCGGGTCTTCACCCAGTATGGGCTGCCCCAGGACCTGGTCCTGCTCCCGTTCGTGGAATCCGGCTACAACGTCCGGGCCTATTCCTGGGCTGGCGCGGGCGGCATGTGGCAGTTCATGCGCGGCACGGGCAAGCTGTACGGGCTCAAATCCGACTGGTGGATCGACGAGCGTCGCGATCCCTACAAAGCCACGGACGCCGCCGCCCGGCACCTGCGGGACCTGTATGACAAGTTCGGCGACTGGTATCTGGCCCTGGCCGCGTACAACGCGGGCGAGGGCAAGATCTCCCGCGCCCTGAAACAGGCCAACTGCGACGACTTCTTCGAACTGACAGAAAAGAACCGCAAGCTCTCCCGGCGCACCCGGCTGAAACAGGAAACGCGCCACTACGTGCCGAAGTTTATCGCCATTTCCAAGATCTTCCAGAACCTCGATACCCTGGGCTTTGAGCCCGTGTCCTGGGATATGGAATACGACCTCACCAAGGTCGAGGTGCCCGGCGGCACCGATCTGCTCGCCCTGGCCCGGGCGGGCGGCATGACCTGGTCGGAGTTCCACGACCTGAACCCCGCCTTTCGCCGTCAGGTCAGCCCTCCGCACATGGAGGCCGTGGCCTACCTGCCCGTGGACAAGGCCGACAAGATGCTCGCGTACCTGGCCGAGCCCGGTTCCCGGCCGTATGCGGGCTACACCCGCTATCGCGTGCGTTCCGGTGATTCCTGGTGGGTCATCTCCCGGCGCTACGGCGTGCCCATCAACGTGCTCAAGAGCGTGAACAACACCCGTTCCAACGCCTTGCACCCCGGCCAGTACGTCATGGTCCCCGGCCGCGGGTCGAGCAAGACCGCCGTGGCCGCCGCGGCGTCCGATTCGTCCTCGTCCACGGCCCAGACCCGCGCCATCGCCGCCAAACGCGGCAACTACGTGGTCCGTTCCGGCGACACCCTGTGGACCATCGCCCAGACCTTCAACACCACGGTGTCCACCCTCAAGAAGTCCAACGGGCTGCGTTCCAGCCGCCTCAAGGTCGGCCAGAAGCTCTACATCCCCAACAGCACGGACGCGGCCACCAAGCAGGCCGTCAAGGACGCGGGCAAAGTCAAGACCCAGCTCGTTCACTACAAGGTCCGGCGCGGCGACAACCTCTATTCCATCTCCCGCAAGTTCGGCGTCAAGGTTTCCGACCTCTGTCATTGGAACGCCATCAGCACCAAGACCACCATCTACGCGGGCCAGCAGCTCAAGGTCTACGTCCAGTAGCCGCGATATGCGCATTCAAAAAGTCCCGTCCGGCGCAATGTGCCGGACGGGACTTTTTTTGCGCCCTCCATCTCGCTTTTTCGCATATCCCGCGTTGCTTCGCGGAGAAGGGCGAACGGCGTAAAAGCCTCCCGGCCCGGTGACGGGTCGAACGCCTTTTGCTCGATGGGGGGCGGCGCACGGCCGCGCGCGGGTCGCTAGATGATTTCGGCGCCGCTCAAGACCGCGACGAACCGTTTGAAGACGCCCATATCGACGTTTTCGCGCATCTCGTTGCGGATGAGGGAAAGGGCCTCGTAGGGCTCCATGGCCTCGGCGTAGGGGCGGTCGGTGGTCAGGGCGTCGTAGATGTCGGACAGGGAAATGATCCGCACGGGAACGGGCACGTTGTCGCCCATGATGCCCGCCGGGTAACCGGAACCGTCGAGGGTCTCGTGGTGGAACAGGATGCAGTTGATCGTATTCTGGGTCATGGGCAGGTGCGCGCACATGGACACGCCATGCACCGGATGTTCCTTGACGATTTCGCGCTCGGAGGTGGTCAGCGGGCCGCGTTTGTTCAGGATGCGCTTGGGAATCTTGGCCTTGCCCACGTCGTGCAGCAGCGCCCCCAGGCCGTATTCGAAGACCTCGGTCTCGGTCATCTCGTAGGTGTGGAACAGGGCCACGGAATAGACGAACACCTGCATGCAATGGGTGTACGTCTTGTAATCGTGCGAGATGAACGGCGCCACGGCGGACAGGGAATTGTCCTTGGCCAGGAATTTGATCGAGTTGCGCACGATTTCGGTGATGCGGTCGAAATGTCGCGCCCGCAGGGCGCTCGGCAACTTGCGGTCGAACACGTCCTGCATGACCATGGTCGAGGCCTCGAAGAATATCCGCGAACGGGCATCGATGGGCAGCGTCTCGTCCAGCAGGATTCGACCCAGGTTGCACTCGATGTATTTTTCATATTCCGCCCGCTCCGCGCCCTGGACGTATACTTCCTCGATCCCGTTTTGGTGCAGGGCCTGGCGGTGGCGGTTGGTGAATTTCTGGCCGGAAGCGGTGTAAAGGACAAAGTCCCCGCCTTGCCAGAGATAGACGGAAAAATTCCCCAAGGCTTCCGGAAACAGCATCACCGGAGAAACGGGAAAGTAGGATACCGGCCGAGCGGCGCGGGAGTTTGTATCCATTTCCCGGTTTCATATAATATTCACTGGATGATTGCTAGCGAAAATCGGGAAAACGTCTAGAGCATAAAGACTTGTCGATTCCGCGCGCAATGCCCGTGCCGCATCGCTTGCCAGCCGCTATTCCGAAGCCGTACGGTCCAACGGGTTTCTTGTACAAATAAGCGGAACGTGCTACTGTCGGCCATATCTTTATCCAGGAGCCCCCCCCGCATGAAAAGACTCGTGACCCTCTGCCTGCTGCTTCTCTCCGCCTCCGCCGCCTGGGCCGGGACCCCCCTTCGCTTCGCGACGAATGAGGACCTTGCGCCCTACTCCATGGTCATTGACGGGGTGCCCACCGGCATCGACGTGGATGTTTTCACCGAGGCCGCCCGTCGGGCCGGATTGGATATCGAAATCAAGGCCTATCCCTTGAAAACCGTCCTCGCCATGGTCCGGGACGGCCGGTGCAGCGGGGCCATCACCCTGTTCCGCAACGCCGAACGCGACGGCTACGCCTTGTTCCTGGACTCCGCCCCGGTTCATTACAGCGATTACGTGCTCTTCACCAAGGTCGGCGACCGCTTTCCCTTCAATGGATACGACGATCTGAAGGGCAAGGTCATCGGCCTGACCGTCGGCCTGGATCTCGGCCCGGAGTTCGCGGCCGCCCGCGCCAAGGGCGACATGCTCGTCAAGGAGTACCCCGACCAGCGCGCCATCCTCGCCGGGCTGCTCGGCGGTGAAATCGACGCCTTCGCCGGGAACATCGACGTCACCTACTACCGCCTCAAGGACATGGGCCTGACCAGTTCCGTGGTCTACCTCCCCCACAAGCTTTTGACCGACAAGCCTTCCTACGCCGTGCTCTCCCGGGCCGCCAACCTCCCTGACGGGGACGGCATCGCCCAGGCCCTGGAAACGGCCCTCGACCAGATGAATCGGGACGGCACCTACAACACCATCGCCCGCCGCTACCTGCTGCGCTTCTAGCGCCTCAGGCAAGCGAGACGCCGCTTCCGGCCCGGCCACGGGCGAACGCTCCGTCCGTCGAGGGCTCCGGCCCGGCGGCGTTAGCTCTCTTGCGGCACCGGCAGTGAGAAGGTGAAGGTGCTGCCCTGTCCGATTCGGCTTTCGGCCCAGATGCGCCCGCCGTGGTCCTCGACGATGTGCTTGCAGATCGTCAGGCCGAGTCCCGTGCCTGTCGGGCGGTTGGAGAGGTGTTCGCCGACCTGGGTGAATTCTTCGAAGATGGATTCGAGCAGCTCGGGGCGAATGCCCATGCCGGTATCGGTCACGCTGATGCGCACGGCGTCGTTCTCAAGGCGGGCGGCGCAGGTGACGGTCCCCCGGGTGGTGAATTTCACGGCGTTGGAGAAGAGGTTGACCATGACCTGCATGAGCCGGTCGGTGTCGCCGTTGACCTCGGGCAGGTCGGGCTCGATGTCGAGGCGAAGGGAAAGGTCGGTGTCGTCGAACAGGGCGGAGGTGACTTCCACGGTCCGGCGGATGAAGGTTTCTGGCTGGACGGGGGCCATGACGTATTCAACGCGGTTGGCCTCCATCTTGGCCAGGTCGAGGACGTCGTTGATGAGCAGGGTCAGCCGCCGCCCTTCGCCCGCGATGATTTCGAGGTTCTTGCGGACGACCTCCATTTCCTTTTTCACGTGTGGGTCGGCGGTCTGCGCCACGGCCGGGAATATGGTGCTGACGAGCTTTTTGCTGGTGATCTTGGCGAAGCCGAGCACGGCGGTCAGGGGCGTGCGCAGCTCATGGGACACGGTGGACAGGAATTCGGATTTGGCTCGATTGGCGCGGTCGAGTTCGCGGGTCCGCTCGCGGACGCGGAGCTCGAGTTGGTCGTGGCTTCGTTTAAGGGCGCGTTCGGTGCGTTTGCGATCGCTGATGTCGCGGGCCACGATGATGGCCTGGCGACGGTCCTGGAAGGAGACCAGGCTGAGGGTCAGGTCCACGGGGATCGAGGAGTTATCCGGGCAGGTGGGGCGGAAGAATTCCGTTTCCATGCGGACGGTCTTGGTCTCGTTGTGGAAGAGATTGTCCGCATGGCGGCGGATGTGCGGCGGCAGGATGTCCTTGAAGAGCAGGCCCCGAAGGTGGCCCGTATCGCAGCCGAGAAAGGAATCGGCGGCGCCGGAGATGTCCAGGATCAGGCCGGTGTCGGCGTCCACCACGAAGATGGCGTCGTTGACCCGGTCGAGCAGGGCGCGGAAATGTTCGAGCTCGTCGAGACGGCTCTTGAGTTCCGGGTAATAGCTCTTGCTGATGGACCGCTTGCCCAACCCGATGAGCTTTTCGCGCTCGTCCGCCTGTTCCGGGGCGGGGTCAGCAGCTTTGCCTGAATATTTCGATGAGGTCATCGGCTGTGGGGTGTTTGGGGTTGGTCAGCATGCAGGGGTCCGCCAGAGCCTTCCGGGCCAGCAGGGGCATGTCCTCCGGGGTCATGCCCAGTTCGCACAGGGTATGGGTCACGCCCACGTCCCGCTTCAGGTCGCGGATGATGTCCAGGGTGCATTTCCTGGCTTCTTCGTGCGGGGTCCCCGGGGGGATGTCGGCGCCGAGGATTACGCCCATCCGCCGGTATTTTTCAGGCTCCGCGTCGAAATTGTAGTCGATGACGTGGTCCAGGAGGATGGCGTTGCACAGGCCATGGGGCAGGTCCAAAAGGCCGCCCAGGCTGTGGGCCATGGCGTGGACCGCGCCGAGTATGGCGTTGGAGAAGGCCAGTCCCGCGTAGGTGGAGGCGAGCATCATCCCGGTGCGCGCCTCCATGTCGTCGGGACGGCTCACGGCGTGGCGGAGGTGTTTGCGGATGAGCCGCATGGCCTCCAGGGCATTCAGGTCGGTGACGGCCGAGGCGGCGTTGGAGACGAAGGCCTCGGCCGCGTGGGTCAGGGCATCCAGGCCGGTGTGGGCGGTGAGCTCGGCGTCCATGGTCAGGGTCAGGCGGGGGTCGATGAGGGCCACGTCCGGGACCATGGTCTTGGAGACGATGGCTATTTTGACGCTCCGGTTGGTGTCGTTGATGATGCAGAACTGGGAGATGTCCGCGGCGGTCCCCGCAGTGGTGGGGATGCAGATGAGCGGCGGTCCCGGGCGTTCCACGTTATCCACGCCCTCGAATTCAAGCACGTGCCGGTCGTTGGTGCAGACGATGCCGATGGCCTTGGCGCAATCCATGGGCGACCCGCCACCCACGGCCACCAGGGAGTCGCATCCTTCGCGGCGGTAGACCTCGGCCCCGGCCATGACCTCGTCGTGGCGGGGGTTGGGCGTCACGTCCGCGAACACGGCACAGGCCACCCCCTCGCGGGTCAGGGAATCCACGACCGCTCCGGTGCAGCCCATCGATTCGAGGTCCGGCCCGGTGACCACCAAAGCCTTTTTAATGGATAGGTTGGCGGCATACTGCCCGGCCAGCAGAGACGCGCCCGCGCCGAAGACGAATTCCGGGGCCACGAATTTGCGTAATTGTCCATATTCCGTGCCGGACATGGTCTTCCTCCTTTCCGAAAGAGCGGACGTCCGGGCCGCGATGAATGGATCTTCCCATCATCTAGGACAAGGATATGGGGTGGGAATTCATTCGTCCATGATTTTCATGAGATTGCGCACTTCCTCCTGGAAGCGCGCGAAGGCCGTGTCCGCATCGTTCTCCGCCCGGCAGGCCGAGACCAGGGTGGCGGCGGCCAGGGACGCCGCATTGGCGCCGACGGCCGTGCACACGGATTGGGCCGTGGCCGCCAGTTCTCCGGCCTTGCCCGGGTCGCCCGAGCCCAGCGCCTGTTCCAGTTCCTCGCACAGCAGGGCGAGTTCGGATCTGGCGGTGACCAGAAAGTCGGCGAAGATGGCCTCGTCCACGCCGAGGTGCTCCATGGCGGCGTCCGGAGTCCAGGGGGCCAGGGCGTCCAGGGGTTCGGTTTCGGGCCGGGCGGTGGCCGCGTCCGGCGGCGGAGGCGCAGGCAGGGCCCCGATGAGCCGGTTGATGATCACGGCCAACTCGTGGAAGTCCACGGGTTTGGCCACATAGTCGTCCATGCCCGCGTCCAGGCTCTTGTCCCGGAATTCCTTCAGCGCGTGAGCCGTGACCCCGATGATGGGGATGTTTGGGTCCGGGATGGGACCTCCGGGCACGGCCGAGCGGATGGCCTTGGTGGTGGAGATGCCGTCGAGCACCGGCATTTCGATGTCCATGAGGATGAGATCGAAGGGCTCGCGCTTGAGCAGGTCCAGAACTTCGAGGCCGGTCTTGGCCACGGCGTAGGTATAGCCCATGTCTTCGAGCTTGAGGGTGGTGACCATGACGTTGACGTCGTTGTCTTCGGCCACCAGCACGCGCACGGGCCGGACGGGGGCCTCTGGCCGCCGGTTGTCGCTCTCGACGGGCAAGGGGCAGGAGAAGCCGGGTTCGAACCAGACGGTGAAGGAGAAGACGCTGCCCTTGCCCACGGTGGATTCGACTGAAATGGCGCCGCCCATGAGGGATATGAGCTGCCGGCAGATGGCCAGCCCCAGGCCGGTTCCGCCGAAGGCGCGGGTGGTCTGGGAAAAGCTCTGGAAGATAGAGTCCATGAACTCGTGCGGGATGCCGATGCCCGTATCCTCCACGGCAAAGGCCACGCCCAGGGTTCGCACCTCGTCCGGGGCCGGACCTTCGGCGGGCCGGACGCGGATGGCGATGGTCCCCCGGTGGGTGAACTTGATCGCGTTGCCCGCCAGGTTGACGAGCACCTGGCGGAGGGACAGGGGGTCGCCCTTGACGCAATGGGGCACGGTCTCGCCGATTTCGAGGACCATGTCGAGCCCCTTCTGGCGAGCCTGGATCTCCAGCCCTTTGATGGTCGTGCGTATGTGAAACGGCAGATCGAAGTCCACGTTGTCGAGTTCGAGCTTTTGCGCCTCGATTTTGGACAGGTCGAGGATGTCGTTGATGATGGACAGGAGGTGCTGGGCCGAGTCCTTGACGGTCTTGAGGTAGTCGCGCTGGTTGTCGGTCAGGTCGGTTTGCAGGGTGATTTCGGTCATGCCCACGATGGCGTTCATGGGTGTGCGGATCTCATGGCTCATGGCGGCCAGGAATTCGGATTTGGCTCGGTTGGCGGCTTCGGCGTCCTCGCGGGTGCGCAGCAGATCCTCCTGGGCCTTGCGGTTCTCGGTGACGTCGTCCCAAGCCCAGATGACGCCCTTGGACAGGTCCTTGGCGTCCACGGTCTTGGCGTACATGCGGCACCAGATCGTGGAGCCGTTCCTGCTTCGGAAGGCCTGCTCCGTGTTGAATTCGCCGCGTTCGGCCAGGGCGGTCTTGGCCGCCAGGGCGAACTCGTCCTCGGTCTGGTAGTGGCCGAGCAGCAGGTCCAGGGAATTGGCCAGGATTTCCTCCGGGGTATAGCCGAAGATTTCCGCGCCCTGTCGGTTGATGGTCACAATGCGGTGGCCCACGGACATGGCGATGCCCATGAGGGAATTTTCCAGGATGGCCTCGAATTTGACCAGGTTCTGGCGGATGGCGTTTTCCGATTCCTTGCGCGCCGAGATGTCGCGGACGTTGGCCAGGATGACCTCTTCGCCCCGGTAGGTGATCCGGGTCAGGTGGATTTCCACGTCGAACTCCCGGCTCTCCCCGTAGCGGCGTACGCGCCATTCCAGGTTGTAGGGTTTGCCGCGCAGGACCTCGCGCATGATCCCGGCCATGGTGTGCAGGGGGTTGTCCGGGCTGGACAGGTCCCGGGCCAGGGAGACTTCCGAGAGGGGCACATCCTCCAGGCCGAACATCTCGATGGTGCGTTGGTTGATCTCCAGGATGCGGCCGTGCCCGTCGTGGATGAGGATGGCGTCATAGGCGAAGTCGAAGATGGTTCGCAGGATTTCCTCGGACTCGCGCAATTCGCTGGTCCGCTCCTTGACGCGTTCCTCCAGCGTGCGGTGGGCGTTGCGCAGTTCCTTTTCAGCCCGCCGTCTGCGAACGATGTTCAGGATCAGGGCCAGGATGATCAGGAATTGCAGGGCGCCGAGTCCGCCCACGCCCAGGAACATGGCCGAATGCTCGCGGTAGAAGGAGTCGGGCCGGTTGATGACGGTGCTGCCCGCCGGGAGCCGGGCCGGGTCGATGTCGAACCGTTTGATCTGGGCGTAATCGAACTTGGGGGCGTAGACGCTGCCCTGGACGACCGGGATCTCGTGCGGGGCACCTCCAGCCAACACGTGCAGGGCTATTTGCGCCATGGCCCGGCCTTGGTCCTGGCCGTTGGAGAGCATGCCGCCGACGATGCCGTGGCCCAGGTCCGTGTCGAGGATGCCGTAGACGGGCACCGCGGCGCGTGCCGAGACCGCTTTGGCCACCTCGTTCTTGTCGTAGAACCGGCCCGTATTGTCCCGGTTGAAGACGCTGAGCAGGATCACGGCGTCGGGCGGGAGTTTGGCCGCGCGGTCCAGAATGTCGGCCAGCCCGGTGTTCTTGCAGAATTCCACGTTGACGGCCGGAGTCAGGCCGAGGAGCTGCTCGCGGATGGAGGCGCCCACGGCCCGCCCCGTACAGGTGTAGTCGTTGACCACGAATACGGTCCTGGTCCCCGGGTTGAGCCTGAGGGCGCAATCTATGGTTTGCCGGGCGTCCAGGACCTCGGCCACGCCCGTGAACAGGGGAAAATGTTCGAGTTGGCCGGGCCGGAAGAAGTTCACGCCGCCAAAGACTACCGGGACGCCCGGAAAGAGTTCGTCGTGGTGCCGGCGCAGGAATTCGTAGGCGGCGTTGTCCGTGCCCAGGATCAGGTCGAGGTGCACGGTCTTATACTTGTGGGCGTAGATATTCTTGAGCTGCCGCTCGTAGTGTTCGTTGAACTCCACCCGCTTGGTGTCCATGTATTCCACATGCAGGGTCATGTCTGTTTCGCGGGGCCGGAGCACGGCCAGCAGGCCCTGGGAAACCTCGTCGGTCCAGCCGAAGCCCTGATGGTAGGAATTGAGCAGGAGAATCTGTTTTCGTTCCGCGGCCCGGCCCGTGGCGGGCGCAAGCAGGATCGCCAGCGCCAGAAGGGCGAGCAGGAGGGGGCTTGAGCCCCGAAGGGAACGTACCGTTTGTTTCATGACGACCCTTGCGGCAAGAGGAACAGCTCGTTGTGTAGCAGATGCGCGGGGATTAATAAAGACGCCCCGCCCGTTGGTCCCGGCGTGGCGTGCAGCCGCACCGGCCGGGCAGGGTCTCCAGCAGCCGGACTCCTTCCGGGGTGTCGATGCGCGCGGTCATGCGCGGCGGTTCCATGGGCGGCAGGGGGTGCACCTCGACCATGTCCACCGGGCCCACCGCGTCCAGGACGGAGCCGAGCCATTCAGGATACGGGTGGTGGATATCCAGGCCGAGCAGGCGGCACCCGAGGTCGGGCATGGCCAAAGCCGGATGGGGCCCGGCCTGCCATTGGATGGCGTAGGGCAGCATGCCCGAGGCCAACAACCGCCCGTCCGAGGGCAGGGCGAATCGCCAATTGAGCTCTCCTCGACTGATCGGCGTGGCCTGGCCGAAGGACACCGGGGCCGCGCCCAGAAAGGCGTCGAGGTCGTCGGTGTTGACCACCCAGGCCAGGAAGGCGGGCGAACGGTCCAGCCGCTCGCGCACGAAGGGATCGTCCAGGCCGAACCAGCGAGGCTTGGCCGGGATCGGTCCGTCCGGGTTGATGGCGATGACCTCCAGGAACATTTCCTCGCCGATGCGCATGACATGGTTGCGCGTGCCCATGGTCTCATGCACCCCGCCGCGCGGCACGCGCACGCCGAGCGTCTTTTCGGCCCAGGCCACGCCGCGTTCCATGTCCGTGGCCGCGATGACGATGTGATCCAGTCTGGTGTGCATTTCTGTCCCCTCCTTGCGTCCGGGCCGGGCCGCCGATCCGGGCGGCGCAATGGTGATTGTTGTGTAGTGTCGGGAAAATAGCGCTTTCGCGCACGAACCACAACTCGTTGTGCCGGAAGGTGCGCCTTCAACTATTTTCGCTTTCCCTTCCCGTTTTTGACTCAAGTCATACTTTCGCTCCGCGTTTCGGGCTACACCCGTAACCAGTCAAGGCATTTCAACGAAAACCAAGGAGCGACACCATGTTTTGTTATCAATGCGAACAAGCCGCCAAGGGCGGTTGCACCAAGATCGGCGTGTGCGGCAAGACCGATTCCACCGCCACCCTCCAGGACCTTCTCCTTTACCTGGCCAAAGGCCTCGCCCAGGTGGCCTGCGCGGCCCGCGAGCAGGGCATTGAGGATGCGAAGGTCAACCGTTTCACCGTCAAGGCGGTCTTTTCCACCCTGACCAACGTAAATTTCGACGACGCCCGGTTCGTTGCCCTGATCGACGAGTGCGTCTCCCTGCGCGACGGGCTCAAGGCCCGGCTGTCCGGCGTGGCTTTCGATGGTCCGGCCGCGCTGGTCCCCGCCCGGGACACCGCCGGCCTGGTGGCCCAGGGCCGGGAGGTCGGCATCAAGAACGACCCCGAGCCCGATCCGGACATCAAGTCCCTGAAGGACACCCTGACCTACGGCCTCAAAGGCGTGGCCGCCTATGCCGACCACGCGGCCATCCTCGGCCATGAGGATGACGGGCTCTATGCCGGGATTCAGTCCCTGCTGGCCGCCACCCTGGCCACGGGCCTGACCCTGGAGCAGGCCGTGGAGGCCGGGCTCGAATGCGGGCGCATCAATATCCGGGCCATGGAGCTCCTGGACGAGGCCAATACCACCACCTACGGCCATCCCGTGCCCACCGAGGTCAAGCTCGGCCCGAGCGCGGGCAAGGCGATCCTGGTCTCGGGCCACGACCTCAAGGACCTTGAGACCCTGCTCAAGCAGACCGAAGGCAAGGGCATCAACATCTACACCCACGGCGAAATGCTCCCCTGTCACGGCTATCCCGAACTGCACAAGTACCCGCACCTGGCCGGGCACTACGGCACCGCCTGGCAGAACCAGAAGAAGGAGTTCGCCGAGTTCCCGGGGGCCATCCTGATGACCACCAACTGCATCCAGGACCCCAAACACTATATCGGGAACATCTTCACCACCGGCCTTGTGGGCTGGCCCGGCGCGGTCCATGTGGGCAATGACGATTTCACCCCGGTCATCGAGCGGGCGCTTGCCCTGCCTGGATTTACCGAGGATATCGATAAGGGATCGGTCATGACCGGATTCGCTCGCAACGCCGTCCTGTCCGTGGCCGACAAGATCATCGACGCGGTCAAGTCCGGCGACATCCGCCACTTCTTCCTGGTGGGCGGCTGTGACGGCGCCAAGCCCGGCCGCAACTACTACACCGAGTTCGTGGAGCGCGCCCCGGCCGACACGGTCATCCTGACGCTCGCCTGCGGCAAGTTCCGCTTCTTCGACAAGCAGCTCGGCGACATCGGCGGCATTCCGCGCCTGCTCGACGTGGGGCAGTGCAACGACGCCTATTCCGCGGTCCAGATCGCCCTGGCCCTGGCCAAGGCCTTCGACTGCGGGGTCAACGACCTGCCTCTGTCCCTGGTCCTTTCCTGGTACGAGCAGAAGGCCGTGGCCATCCTCCTTTCCCTGCTGGCCCTGGGCATCAAGAACATCAAGCTCGGCCCTTCCCTGCCGTCCTTCATTACCCCCAACGTCCTCAATTACCTGGTGGACAACTACAACATCGCCCCCATCTCCACTCCCGAGGCCGATCTGGCCGAAATCCTGGGCTGATGATCGGGCCCGCCGGCATACGTCGGCGGGCCTTTTTTCACATCCGGCCATCCCATCGTTTCCTGATTACCGGGATTTCGATGGCACTTGCGGCGGGAGCCCTCGCCCCGGCTGGCGTCCGCCCGCCGGGTGTGCTAGCCTGGATCGGCCGCATCCGCTTTCGGGGTGGGGCGCAACGCCAACAAAACAGGAGAGCGCAATGAAGAATATACGCTATACGGATGTGGACCCCGTGGAGATGAAAGTGGCCGGACCGGGTGTGACGGGGCGGGTGGTCATCGGCAAGGCCGACGACGATGTGAATTTCTGCATGCGGGTCATTGAATTGGAGCCCGGCGCGCAGATTCCTCCACACTCCCACCCGTGGGAGCATCAACAGTTTTATCATGCGGGCACCGGCTATGCGGTCGTAAACGGCGAGAAGGCCGACCTCGGCCCCGGCAGCGTCGTCTACGTGGCCCCGGACGAGGAGCATCACGTGGTCAATACCGGCGACATCCCCATGGTCCTCATCTGTCTCATCCCCAAAGGCATCCCCGAGATCTAGGCCGCGCGAGCGGAGGCGGGGAAGGGGACGGCGTCGGCCCGGGCCGAGCCTTCCCGTTCCCGCCCGGATCCCGCCGCTGCCGTGCGATAAGGGATAATAGAACAATTGATTTTTTGAGGGGAATGGGAGATATCTCAAAAAGTATCAACGAAGACGGGGCGACATGAGCATGGATTACCTTGACGGCCGCGACGATGCGGTTCTGACGATTCTCAAGATTACGGACGAGGTCAACCAACTCAAGGACGTGGACACCATCCTTGACAAGATCCTCTATGAGTCCAGGCGGTTTTCCGGCGCGGACGCCGGGTCCATCTTCCTGGTGGAGGACGGGCGGCTGATCTTCGGCTATGTCCAGAACGACACGCTGTTCAAGACCGAGGCCGCCAACTCCGCCCTGTATCAGAATTTCGGCATCCCCATCAGCGAAGAGTCCATCGTCGGCTACGTGGCCAAGACCCGGCAGAATCTGGTCATCGACGACGCCTACGAACTCGACCCGACCCTTCCGTTTTCCTTCAATAAATCCTTTGACGAAAAGTCCGGTTTCCGGACCACCAGCATGCTGACCATTCCGCTCATCGCCCAGGAGAGCCGTCTGGTCGGGGTTCTGCAACTGATCAACGCCAAGAACGAGTCCGGCGCGGTGGTGCCTTTTTCCGACGAGGCCAAAACCTACATTCCGCTTTTCTGCAACAATGCCTCCGTGGCCATCGAGCGCGGCATCATGAACCGTGAACTCATCCTGCGCATGATGCAGATGGCCGAGTTGCGTGACCCCGCGGAAACCGGGGCCCACGTCCAGCGGGTGGGCGCGTACTGCGCCGAAATCTACGGCACCTGGGCCGCCCGCCGGGGCCATTCGGGCAAGGAGATAAAGGGCATCCGGGACAACCTGCGCCTGGCCGCCATGCTCCACGACGTGGGCAAGGTCGGCATCTCGGACGCCATCCTCAAGAAGCCCGCCAAGCTGACCAACGAGGAATACGACATCATGAAATGGCATACGGTCTACGGGGCTCGGCTCTTCAGGAACCAGACCTCGGAGCTGGACCGCATGTCCATGGAGATCGCTCTGTGCCACCATGAGAAGTGGGCGGCGCCGGGCTACCCCTCCATCCCCCTGGACCAGGTCTGGGCCAAGGCCCCGGATCTCGGCGGCGCGCCCTTGAACGGCGAAGCCATCCCCCTGACCGCGCGCATCTGCGCGGTAGCCGACGTGTATGACGCCCTGGCGTCGCCCCGGTCGTACAAGGATCCCTTCCCGGATGAGAAGTGCCTGGGAATCCTGGAAAAGGACGCGGGCACGCATTTCGATCCGGAGATTGTGGAAATCTTTTTCGAGATTTTCGACGTCATCAAGGCAATCCGCGTCAAGTGGGCGGAGACCCCGAGGACATGAGCGCATGGCACCGTCTGAGATGAAGCTGTATGACTATGTGGACCCGGTGGACGCCGAGTGCGTGCGCCGGGAGGTCGAGGACCTCATGCGGGCGTTTTTCCCCGGCTATGACGGCGCGATCTTCCGAAACGCCTTCGCCGATGTGGAGCGTCTTTTCGCGGGTGGGTATCCCGGTTACCGGGCGAGCAACACCAAGTACCACAACTTCGAGCACACCTGTTCCGTGGTCCTGGCCGCCGTCCGGCTGGTTTACGGGGCCATGGTCCGGGGCGAGACCTTTGCCGAAGGCGACTGTCTCAAGGGGTTGCTGGCCGCGCTCTTCCACGATGTGGGCCTGATCCAGGACGAGGACGACGTCCAGGGCACCGGAGCGAAGCATACCGTGGGCCACGAGGAGCGGTCCATCCAGTTCATGCGCTGCTACCTGGCCGACGCCCTGTCCGAGCAGGACGTCGAGGACATCGCCGATTGCATCCGCTGCACCATCCTGGCCATGTCTCCGGGCAAGATAGCCTTCCGCACGGACGCCATGCGCCAGATGGGGTATTTCACGGGCACGGCCGATCTGCTGGCCCAGATCGCGGACCGTTACTACCTGGAAAAGCTCCTCCTGCTCTTCGAGGAATTCAAGGAGGCCAAGCTGCCCGGCTACGGCAACGCCTTTGATCTTGTGCTCAAAACCCGGTCCTTTTACAAGGACGTGGCCCGCAAGCGGCTGGACCGCGAGTTCCAGGGCGCGGACCGTTACATGCTCGCCTATTCGCGATCGTGGCTGAGCGTGGACAAGGATCTCTACCGCGAGGCCATAGAGCGCAATCTTGCCTACTTGGACAAAATACTGGCCGAATGCAACGGCGATCTGGATGAATTCGTTGCCAAACTCCGCCGAAACTACGTCAACGAGCCTCTCTGCTGAACGGTTCACACCCGGCATCCCGCCAGGCCTGAAGGGAGACGACAACGCATGCACGGCAACACAGAAGCCTTCGAATCCATGTTTATCGCGCGCCAACCTGTTTTCGCGCCGGATGAGTCCGTGTGGGGCTACGAGCTGCTTTTTCGTTCCGGTCTCGACAACGTGGCCATCATCGGCGACGAGTCCCAGGCCACGGCTTCGGTCATCGCCGACGGCTTGACCCTGGCCACCGACGGCTTGGATTCCAAGGCCCGGATCCTCATCAATTTTCCGGAAGAATTGCTTGTATCCGACGCGGGTTTCGCCCTGCCCAAGGACCGTTGCGTGATCGAGATCCTGGAAAACGTCCGGCCGGACAAACAGAATCTGGACGCGGTCCGGCGGCTCAAGGGTGCGGGATACGTCCTGGCCGTGGACGATTTCTTCGGCCAGGAGGAACTGCGGCCCTTTGTGGAATTGGCCGACATCATCAAGGTGGACATCCTGGCTTTGGGCACCGACCGGGCGCATATCGAGAGCACCCTTGCCGGACTGCCCCGGGACGTGAGCGTACTGGCCGAGAAGGTTGAGGACAACGAGACCTTCAACACCCTGCGGGACATGGGATTTTCCCTGTTTCAAGGGTTTTTCTTCAGCCGCCCCGAAATCATCCCCGGGCGCAAGCTGACCGCTGCCGAGACCACTCGGCTCCAGGTCCTCGGCGAACTGGCCAAGCCGGATTTCGAGCCCGCCCGACTGGCCGACATCATCCAGTCCGATCCGAGCCTGACCTACCGCCTCTTCCGCTATATCAACTCCGCCGGGTTCGGCCTGACCAAGAAGATCACCTCGGTCAAGCGGGCCATCGATATGCTGGGCATGGTCCGAGTCAAGCAGTGGCTGCGCAGCGTGATCCTCGCCGACCTCAACCCGTCGCCCAAGGCTGGAGAACTGGCCTACCTAGCCGTGCATCGGGCCAAATTCCTGGAATCCGTCTGCTCCTTCTCCAACCGGCAGACCTGCAAGGCCGACAGCCTGTTCATGACCGGCCTTTTCTCCCTGCTGGACGCCATGCTCGGCATGAGCATGAACGACATTCTCAAATCCCTGCCCCTGGAAGAGGATGTGGTCGAGGCCCTCAACGGGTCCGGCGACTTCTACGACCTCCTGCGGCTGGCCGCCACCTACGAGCGCGGCCAATGGGGTGAGACCGCGCAGCGGCTCAAGCGGCTCTCTCTGGATTCCTTTCAGGCCGAACTGCTCTACATCCAGTCCCGAAGCTGGGCCCAGAAAACGCTCGGCTACTCCAAGGCCAAATAATCCGCCGAATCCATCCCGGATCCCTCGTCCGCGATTGATTTAGACATTTTCATGAAAATGTGTAGACTCCGGGGCGCAACGGGGGCGCACCTCCCGGGGAGTGTAAAAAATGAAGAATCAGGCAGAGTTGCCCATAGGCGTGTTCGATTCGGGAGTGGGTGGGCTGACCGTGCTCAAGGCCTTGCGTGAGCGCATGCCGTGCGAGGACATCATCTACCTCGGCGATACCGCCCGGCTGCCCTACGGCACCAAATCGGCCCAGACCATCGTCCGCTACGGCGTGCAGTGCGGCGCGGAATTGATCAAGCGCGGTATCAAGCTGCTCGTGGTGGCCTGCAACACCGCCTCGGCCGTGGCCCTGGACGCCCTGCGCGAGGCCAATCCCGGCGTGCCCGTCATCGGCGTGGTCGAACCCGGCGCGCAGGCCGCCTGCCGGGCCTCCGACAACCAGGCAATAGCCGTCATCGCCACGGAATCCACCATTGCGGGCGGAGCCTACCAGCGGGCCATCCACGCCATCCGGCCCCAGGCGCGCATCCTCGGCCATCCCTGTCCGCTGTTCGTGGCCCTGGCCGAAGAGGGCTGGACGGACGGGCAGATACCCGAAGCCGTGGCCGCCCGCTATCTCGACCCGCTGTTCAGACCCGCGTCCGGCACCGGACATCCGGTTATTCCCGACACCCTCGTCCTCGGCTGCACGCATTTTCCCCTGCTCGCCCCGGCCATCCGCAACGTCGTTCCCTCGCACACCACCATTGTCGATTCCGCCGCCACCACCGCCGAAACCGTGTACCGGGAACTGGACCGGCTCAATCTCGACCGGCCCGGGAGCGATTGCGGTTCCACCGCCTACCTCACCACCGACGACGTTCCCCGCTTTGCCCGCACCGGTTCCCGGTTCCTCGGCACCCCCATTGCCGAAACGGACGTGGAGTTGGTCGATCTGTAGGATTCGGACGCGGAGAAAGGCCTTAAGGGAAAGCGTTCGTCGGGCAGGACGTTGTCTCGCGCCCGCTCAACGCCGAGGGCCTTGAGACGTTCGCGTTCGTTGCGCCCGGATGCATGTCGCGGCGGAAGGTTCGGCCGAAGTGCTCTCCTGCCGTGCCGGTGGGGGATTTCGCTTTTGGAAGGGGGGAAGAATAACAACCGTTTCCGTCTCGAAGCGCCACAAAAACGCTTCGGGGAGGTGCCCACTCTCGTCTGCGGAAGCCGGACCATTGTCTCCCGAAGGGGCGCGTACGCACCGCTTCCCCATGAAATCCACCTGTGCCGGCGCAACGTCATTTGCCCGGTTCCCGCACGTCCCCCCCCCGGCACATCCCGCATGTCCGTGCCGAAAGCGGAGGCGTCTCAATCTTTTTGGAGGGGTCGAGGCGGGACCTCGGTTTCCGGCCTAGAAAAAGGCGCTCATGACGATGTCGATCTGCTCGGCGTATTGGCTGACGGCCTGGTGCAGGGTGGCTTCCGGATCCAGTCCGAGGAGTTCCCAGGCTTGTTCGTCGAGGCCGGGCATGACGTACATGCCGCCCTGGGCGACTTCCACGGCATTGGTCAGGTTGTCGGCCACGTGGATGATCGCCGGTTCGAGAGGGTTGGGGTATTCCATGGGATTGTGGTGGTAGTTGATCATCACGGCCAGACTTTCGGGAAATTTCCAGGCCGCGAGCAGGGGCTCGCTGATGTCCGTGTGGCAAAAGTCCATGATGGTCTGTTCGGCTTCGACCAGGGGCAAGCTGTTCTCGCGAGCGAAGAGCATGGCCTCGGTGGAGGCGTAGGGCAGTTTCTTGAACAGGATGAGTCGTCCCACATCATGCAGCAGGCCGCCGATGAAGAACCGTTCCGGTGACAGGCCGTTTTGGGTTCCGGCGAGCATGCGGGCGAAGATGCCGCAGGTGATGGAGTGCCGCCAGAAGGATTGCATGTCCACGAGTTCGGGCGGGATGTCCTTGAAATAGTTGATGGCCGAGATGCCGAGCGCCAGAGTGGACAGCTCCTTGCCGCCCACCAGGGCCACGGCCCGGGTGATGGAGTCGATGGTCTGGGGAAAACCGTAGAGAGGCGAGTTGACCAGCTTCAGGAGTTTGGCGGACAGGCTGAAATCGGTGCTGACCACCTTGGCGATGCGGTCGGCCGAGGCGGCATCGTCTTCGAGCACTTCCTTGATGCGGAAGAAGATGTCCGGAAAGCTGGCCAGTTCGGTCTCGTGTTCCACGATGGTTTCCGGCGTGCCCATGCCTTTGGTGAAGATGTCGCCCAGGTGTTCGACGTTGGCGGCCCGGCGCGTGTCCCGGTCCGGCAGCCGCCAGCCGCTCGCCACGGCGCGGGCGGTCAGTTCCAGGGCGATGTGGAACATTTCGATGACGGCCGGGTGGTCAGGATTCACGTAGAGGAAGAATTCGCGGACATAGTCCTCGATGGACAACAAATCGTCCTCGGTCAGATCGGACAGGTCCGGGGTCACTTCGGCCTCGGCCACGCCCATGCCGCGGAGCAGTTCGAGCTGCCGGTCGGACAGTTCGGTGCCGCTCTTGAAGAGCAGCCTGCCGTCCCTGGCGACCAGGTCGGAAGCCAGAATCATGCCCGCCTTGAGTTCGTCCATGCGCTTTGTGCCCATAGCCTACTCCTCCTTCTTGTATGCGATGGCGCCCGCGTTGTGGACCGGCCTGAACGACTGGGAAACCTTGTGCAGGGATTCGGAATGTCCCACCAGCAGGTAGCCGCCGGGCAACAGATTGTCGTAGAAGGCCTGCACGACCTTGCGTTTCATGGCGTCGTCGAAATAGATGATCACGTTGCGGCAAAAGATGATGTGGGACCGGGGGACGCGTTTCACGGCCAGGGCGTCGTTCAGGTTCATAGGCAGAAAGTTGACCAGCTTGCGGATGCGCGGGTCGAGTTCCCAGCCGCCTTCCACTTCCTTGAAGTATCGTTTGCGGATCGTGTCCGGCGTGGTTTTGAAGGCGTATTCGGTGTAGATGCCCGTCCTGGCCTTGCTGATCATCTCCTCGGACAGGTCCACGGCGGTGATGGAGATCTTCCAGCGGGCTATTTCCGCCTTGAGGGTTTCCAGCAGCAGGAAGACCAGGGTGTAGGGCTCTTCGCCGGACGAGCACCCGGCGGACCAGATGTTCAGTTCGAGCCTGCCCGTCTTGCGTTGGCGGTCGAGCACCTCTTTGAGCAGGTTGTCGCGGAAGGATTCAAGCTGCTTGGTGTCCCGGCAGAAGCTGGTCTCGTTGGTGGTGACCAACTCGAAAAGTTGTTTGAGCTCCTGGCCCCGGTCCACCCGGAGGAATTTGATGTAGTCGGTAAAGCTGGTCAGGCCGAGTTGGCCGAGCCGTCGGGAAAAGCGGCTTTCAAAGAGATACTTGCGCTTCTCGTCGATATAGATGCCGCTCTTGTCGTAGACGAAGTCGCGCAGTTGGAGAAATTCCTCCTCCGTGATCTTGACGCTCTTCCGCAAGGTGTTGGATTTGCTAAACAACAAGCTCATTCATCGTAGTCCTGTTCGAGAAAATCGGGCGATGCGCCACCATGGCTATTACTGTACATGACTGGGCCAAGACTAGTATTAATTGCCCAAAATAACGGGCTGAGACTATCCGGCGGCGTAGGTCCGGACCGGTTCCCGGCCGCACAGGGCACGCGCCGCGCCTTCGGCCAGGGCGGCCATCTCCACCTCGCCGGGGACCACTTCCACCGGGCCAAGGAATCCCACTTGGCGGGTGATTTCCTCCACCAGGGGCTGGCTCCGGGAAAGCCCGCCGGTCAGGGCCACACCTGCCAAGTCCAGCCGCCCCCTCTCATCGGTCAGGGCCGGGGCCATGGAGACGATGTACCGGGCGATGCCGTAGGCCATGGCCTGGAAGACGAGCTCGGCGTGTTCGTCGCCCTGGGCCATGCGGGCCAGGGCCACGCGCGGGTCGTTGGTGCCCAGATGGGCGACCAAGCCGCCCCGGCTCAGGATGGTCGCGCGCAGCTCGGCGTGGTCGTGCCGCCCGCTGTGGACCATGTCCAGGACCGGCACCAGGGGCAATCCTCCGGTGCGTTCCGGGGTGAACGGCCCTTCGCCGTCCAGGGCGTTGATGACGTCCACCACCTTCCCCCGGCGATGCGCGCCGATGGATACACCGCCGCCCATGTGGCAGACGATGAAATTGGATTGCTCGTACGTCACGCCCAATCGCTCGGCCACGATGCGGGCCACCCCGCGTTGGTTCAGGGCATGGAAGATGGATCGCCGTTCAAGTCCGGGCAGGCCCGTCAGTCGGGCCTTGTCCATCATTTCGTCGGTGACCACCGGGTCCACCACGTAGGCGGGCACGCCCCAATGCCTGGCCAGGGCCAGGGCCAGCATGCCGCCCAGGTTGCAGGCGTGTTCGCCATACCTGGCGCTCCGCAGGTCGTCAACCATTCCATCGGACACTTCGTAAACGCCGCCTTCCAGAGGGCGAAGCAGGCCGCCCCGGGCGACCACCGCCGTGATGCGTTTCGGGTTCGAGCCGGTCTTGCCCAGGAATTCGGCGACCATGCGCATGCGGAATTCGAATTGGTCGGCCACCCGGGCGAATCCGACCATGTCCTCGCGCGGGTGTTGGAGTTCTTCGGCGGCCAGGGTGTCGCCGCCGCGGTACAGGGCTACCTTGGTGGATGTGGAGCCGGGGTTGATGACCAGGATGCTCATGACCGGATCCTCCCGGACAGGACTGAAGCCAGGGCGATGGAGTGGAACTTGGACGCGTCCGAGTCGCCCCGGGACGGGACCACCACCGGGACCCGGCTGCCCACGACCACGGCGGCCATGACGCAGCCGCACAGGGTGGACAGGGACTTGTAGAGCACGTTGCCCGCCTCGATGTTTGGCGTCACCAGGATGTCCGCGTTGCCCGCTACCGGGCTGTCGAATCGTTTGGTGGCGGCCGCTTTGCGGGATACGGCCAGGTCCAGGGAAAGCGGCCCGAGAATCTCGGCGTCCCCGAACTGTCCCTGTCGGGCCATTTTGGTCAGGATGTCGCCGTCCAGGGTGGCGGGCATGGCCGGATAGTTGATCTTTTCCGTGGCCGCAAGAATAGCCGCCTTGGGGACCTTTATGCCGAGCATGCGGGCCACTTCCAGGGCATTCTTGAGAATCTCCACCTTGCGTTGCAGGGACGGCGCGATGTTCACGCCCGGGTCGGTCAGGAGCATCAGCCGTCCATCCACCGGGGACTCGAAGGCGGCCACATGGCTGAGGATGCGTCCGCCGTGGGGCACGCCGGTCTCCTTGTTGAGCACCGCCTTGAGCAGGGTGGCCGTGGGTACCAGCCCCTTCATGATCAGTTGGGCCTCGCCCTCGCGGAAGAGCCGGACCGTCTCGAACACGGCCTCCGCGTCGTCGGCGACATGCACCTGCCGGAAGGGCGAGATGTCCAACCCCCGCTCGTCCGCGATGCGCTGCGTCTCTTCCATGTTGCCGACCAGAATGGGCTCGGCCACGCCGCGCTCATAGGCCTCGATGCCCGCCCGGAGCACGAAGCCCTCGGCGGACCGGGCGATAGCCACCCGGGGCATGGTCCCGGAGCGGCCCAGGTCCAAGGCGGCCCGCACCAACTCGTCCAGGCTGGTAATTGGAGAAAAATCTGACACCTATTCATCCCCGCGCTTGAGCGCGATCATCCCGGAGCGACACATGGACTTGATCCCGTAGGGCACGAGCATCTTGATCAGCCCGTCCACGCGTTCCTGGTCGCCGGAGAGTTCCACTGTGATGGTCTCCCGTCCCATGCCCACCACGTTGGCCCGGAAGACCTCGAAGACCTGCATCAACTGGCCGGTCTGCGCGGGGTCCATGGCCACCTTGATCATGACCAGTTCGCGGTCCACGAAATCCTTGCGCGACAGATCGTCCAACTGGATGACCACGTCCAGGGAGCCCAGGTAGCGGCCCACCTTGTCGATGGCCTCGTCGTCGCCGTCCACGCACAGCACGATGCGGGACACCTGCGGGTTCTCGGTCTCCCCGGCGGCCAGGGAAAGGATGTTGGCGTCATATTTGCCGCACTCCCGGGCCATCATGGCCAGGACGCCGGGTTCGTTGCGGCACAGGGCGGACAATGTGCGTTTCAAGGGAAATCTCCTTGCTGGTTGTCGTGCGTGAATTCCACGCTCGAACACAATACGCGATACTCGGGCCATTGCAACTCGCGGGACGCCGCCTCCGCCTTTCGCCGCTTTCGGCTGGCGACAACCTGCAAGGCCGTGTATAGTGCTCCCATCGTGATCCATTTTATCCGCGAAAAACGTTGGTTTTTCCTCACCTTGGCCATCCAGGCCGCCATGCTGCTCCTGCCTGCCCCCGAGGGTGTCACGCCCGACGGCTGGCGCGTGCTGGTCATGACCGTGGGCGCGACCATCCTGTTCATCACCGAGCCCATCCCCCTGCCCGCCGTGGCCCTGCTCATCGTCCTGGGCCAGGTCTTTCTCCTGGGGTTGGACTCCTCCCTGGTGGCCCGCTCCCTGATGAAGGACTCGGTCCTGTTCATCATGGGTTCGCTCATGCTCGCCGTGGCCCTGGTCAAGCAGAAGCTCGACAAGCGGCTGGCCCTGCTCATCGTCAGGATCACGGGCTCCGGGACCTACGCCATCGCTTTCGGCCTCTCCGTCTTTTCCGGCCTGCTCGCTTCGTTCATCGGCGAACACACCGTGGCCGCCATGATGCTGCCCGTGGCCCTGTCCCTGATCCAACTGGCCACCGACGATCAGAACCAGCAGCGCGCCCTGGGCGTGCTCTTCCTTTTCTCCATTTCCTACGCCTGCGCCATGGCGGGAATCGGCACCCCGTCCGGCGGCGCGCGCAATGCTATTATGATCGATTATTTACGGGATTTCTTCTACGCCGCCGACGATCCGGAAACTTATCGATATTCCGTCTCCTACCTGCACTGGATGATCTACGCCTACCCCATCTTCCTCATCCAGTTGCCGCTGATGCATCTCATTCTGCGCAAGACCTTCAAGACCGATTTGGGCGACCTCGGCCCGGCCGTGGAAAAGCTCAAGGAGCAGGTGGGCACCGAAGGGGCGCTGACCGGCCGCCACTACGTGGCCATCCTGCTCTTCCTCCTGACCCTGGTGGGTTGGGTCGGTTTTTCCTCCCAATACGGCATGGGCACCATCGCCATCCTCGGCGCGGTCCTCTTTCTGGTCACGGGCCTGGTCCGCTGGCAGGACCTCAACTCGGGCGTCAACTGGGGCGTGGTCCTGCTCTATGCCGCCGCCATTTCGCTCGGCGTGCAGATGCGCGATACCGGCGCGGCCGCCTGGGTCGCGTCCATGTTCATGGACGCCCTCGCTCCGGTCGGCCTCAACTCCGGCCTGGGCCTGCTGGCCGCGGTCATGTTCCTGACCACCTTCATCACCAACACCATGTCCAACGGCGCGGCCGTGGCCGTGCTCGGTCCCATCGTCCTGACCATCGCCCTGGCCACCGAGACCAACCCCCTGGCCGTGGGCATGGTCACCGCCGTTTCCAGCGCGTTCGCCTACTTCACCGTCATCGGTACCCCGGCCTCGACCATCGTATATTCCTCGGGCTACCTGCGCTCCTCGGATTTCATGAAAGTGGGCTGGCGTATGGCCCTCATGTCCTTTATCGTGCTCCTCACGGCATCCAAACTGTACTGGCCCCTGATCGGCCTCTAGGAGTTGCCCATGAACAAGGACGACAAGCTGCGAATCCTCATCTGCATCGGCGGCGGCCCCGAAGCTTACGCAGGATTGCGCTACGCCGTCCGGCTATCCAAGACTTCCTGCGCCGACATCGCCCTGCTCTATGTCCGCCCCCTGGACAGCGGGATGAACTCCGGCGGCATGGAGGTGCGCGTGGCCCGCGAGAACGTCCTGGACTGGGGCCTGGAACTGCCCGGGCTGCGCCAGCTCAAGGCCGCCCGCGACATCCTCGTGGAACTGGGCGAAATCGACCCCGGGCATAACCGTGAATGGAAATATCGCGAACTCACGGGCGACCCGGCGGGCGAATACGTCCGCGACTATGAAAACCCCTGCGGCGGCGTCATTTCCCTCCGTTTGCGCACCGCCTCGGACGTAACCTCCGCCGTGTCCGACGAGGCCAAGCGGTTCCACGCCGACGTGGTCATCGTCGGGGCTTCGCCCGAACCCTTGACCGGCCTCAGGAAATTTCTCTCCCGAAAGCCGCTCGCCTTCAAGATCGCCGCCCATGCCCATTGTTCGGTCATCGTCGCCCGGAACCTCGAACCCGGCCGCAACCACTTGGTTTGCGTCCAGGATACCGACCAGTCCCGGGCCATGCTCCCTATAGTCAGCCGCTATTTTCAGTCCTGCCGGTATCCCTTGTCCATTCTGTCCGTGGCCCCCACCAAAGAAGACCTCGCTTCGGCGCAGAAAGCCGCCCAGGAGGCCGCCCATATCCTCACCGAACTCGGCACGGCGCCCGCCGAAATTCTCGTCGAGGTCGGCGATCCCGTGGAAACCATCATCACCATCGGCTACGATTTCTCCCTCATCCTCGCCTCCGAATCGCTCAAGCCTTGGTTCGCCAAAGGATTCAGCGTCTCCCATGAAGTTGTCGAAAAGGCCCGCAATTCGGTCATGATCGTGAAATGAGGGGGGAGCCGCGCACGCCCGGCCGCCGGTCTTGCGCGGTGGGGCGGGGCAAGGTAGTCTGCTCGGCAAACCTGAAGCCAAGGAGTCGAGATGGCCACTTTCCCACCCGTCACCCTGCTGGTTCGCAATATCGGCAAGTCCGCCCAGTTCTACAAGAAGGCTTTGGGGTTCGATCTCGCCTGGAACGGGCTGTTGGTCGGCCCTTACGGGCAGTCCCTGCGCCTGGCGGAGGGACGGGACGCCACGGCCGGGGGATGCGTCATCGTCACCCTGGAGGTGCCGGACGTGGCCCGGGCGGTGGAGGGCATCCTGGACAACGGCGGCGGCCGGGCCGAGAAATTGATGGGCGACGAGCCGTTGTATCTCGGGCCGGACGGGGAAATGCTCGCCCTGGCCGGGCGCGGGCTGCCGGGCGCGGAGCGGATCCGGTTGGTGGTCTATGATTTCGACGGGGTCATGACGGACAACCGGGTATTGACCGATCAGGACGGCCGCGAGGCCGTCAGCGCCAACCGCAGCGACGGCCTGGGGGTGGGGCTGATCCGGCGGCTGGGCATCAAGCAGGTCATTCTGTCCACCGAGGCCAACCCGGTGGTCAAGGCCCGGGCGGACAAGATCGGCCTGGACGCGCTCCACGGCATTCGCGACAAGGGGTCCGCCTTGCTCCATCTGGCCGAAAAACATCAGATTTCCGTGGGCGACATGCTCTATGTGGGCAACGACGTCAACGACGCCGACGCCATGGGGCTGGCCGGGTTCAAGGCCGCGCCCGCCGACGCCCATCCGTCCATCCTGGCCCTGGCCGATTACGTGACCGAGGCCAAGGGCGGCCGGGGCGTGGTCCGCGAACTGGCCGACGTGCTGGCCGCAGCGCGCGCATAACTACTTCCGGGGATGGGTCCTGCGCCACCGGGAGGGCGTCATGTCGAGGCCGCCCTTGCGCCAGAAGCCCCGTTGTTCCCGGCGGGCCTCGTCTTCGGCCTGTCGAAAGCGAGCGAAGTAGCGGGTGTTGGGCCTGACCCGAAAGGGAATGGCCAATCCGGCACGGACGAGTTCTTCGTTGAGCATCAGGCCACCGGCATGGACATAGGCCAGGGTGCGCCCGTAGTGGTCGCGGCGTTCCGTGTCGAACTCCAGCTGCAAAGGCTTGTCCCGGCAGAAATTCCGGGTGAAGTCCCGGGCCTTGCGGCTGTATTCCTGCCTGTATTCCGGAGCGTCCACGCCGATGAGCCGGAGTTCCAGGGTGCGCCCCTGGTACTCCACGCGCAGGGAATCGCCGTCGAGAACCCGGATGAGTCGGGCCGTGCCGTCTCCGGCCGGAGCTGTCCGAAACGCGAGCAGGCAACCGAAAAGGCAAGCGAGGGCGGCGAGATGGACCCAAAGGGGGTTGTGGCGGCGCATGCCTTGAGTATAGACTGTTTCGCCACGTCCTTCCAGTAGACCACAACCCCGGAGGCCCCTTATGGAATTGACTTTTCTCGTGGACAATAATGCGCTGGTGGGCAGCCCCTGTCTGGCCGAGGCCGGGTTGTCCATGTTCATCGAGGCGGACGGGCGACGGGTGTTGTTCGACACCGGCTATTCGGACGCGTTTTTGGTCAATGCCCGGCGTAAGGGCGTGGATCTGCTGCGTCTGGACTGGATCGCCTTGTCCCACGGCCATTTCGACCATACCTGGGGCCTGGGCATGCTCTTGCGGCAGTATTGCGAGTCGGGCGTTCGGGACATTCCCCGGCCGGGCCTGCTGGCCCACCCCAAGGCCTTGGTGACCAAGCGGTACCGGGGCATCCCGGAATTCGGGCCCCTGCTGTCACGGGAGAAGCTGGAGAGTTATTTCGACCTGACGCTTTCGGACCAGCCGGTCCGCCTGTCGGATTCGCTGGTGGGCCTGGGCGAGATTGAACGGGTCATGGACTTCGAGCAATCGGCGACTCTGGGCGAGCGGCTGGAGGACGGCGCATTCGTGCCGGACGATATCCCGGACGACACGGCCCTGGCCTATGTTTCGGACACGGGGCTGGTAGTCATCGCGGGCTGCGCCCATTCAGGCATCTGCAACACCGTGGAGCAGGCCAGGCGGGTGACGGGCGTGGACCGGGTGCGCGCCGTGCTCGGCGGGTTTCACCTGCAAAACGCCGGACCCGAACGGCTCGGCCCCACGGCCGACTATCTGGCGGCCCTGAACCTGGAAGGGCTGTGGTGCTGCCACTGCACGGACCTGGCGGCCAAGATCGCCCTGGCCGCCAAATGCCCGGTCAAGGAAGTGGGCTCGGGCCTGACCCTGGCGTTCTAGCAAGGGAGGGCCGCCCGAAAACGTCTCCCTGCCGCATTAACGCTTGTCCTTCATGTCCTGCTGGTATTCGCGGTTGCGGGCGTGTTCGTCCTTTTGCATCTCCGCCGCGTCCCTGGACGAGGAGGAAGGGCGGTTTTCATGGCCCGCCCCCCGGTTGATGGAGATGCCCTGTCCGCTCGCCCATTTGAAAAGGGCCTCCCGAAGGAGGCCCGTGGGAAGGCGGGGGACAAGCCCCCTACATCCGACTTTGGCGATGTCCGTTAGGCGGTGATCACGGTGACCGTGCCGCCCGTGTCGGCGGCGACCATCAGGTCGATGGCCGCGGCCCGGTTCACGCCGGTGCAGGCGATGACGATGTCTCCGGTCTCGAGATTGTAGTCTTCCGCCGCCTGGTCGAAGTATCCGGCCTCGGCCACGGTGGCCGCGTCGTCCTCGGAGCGGTAGATGAACAGTTGCTGGCCGGGCACTCCGCCCATGAGCCGCATGTCTTCGCTGATGTATGCCATGGTTGGTTTCTCCTTTTGCGGTTGGTTGATGTCCGTTGCGGTCCTAGTCGATGGCCGCGTCGTCGTCGCACTGGATTTCGACCACGCCGTCCGGGTCGATGAGGCAGGCTCCGGCCGAGAGCATGTGGTCCACCAGGTGGGCGGCCTTTTCCGGCACCCAGTCCACGAAGGCCTGGACTTTCTGGCCTTCGGCCAGGCCCGCCGCGTTGCGGTGGTAGACGTAGCACTTGCGCATGCCCGCCTCGTCGAGCGGCAGGCCGGTGTGGAACATCCAGGTGATGCCCAACCAGGTGCGGGACTCGGTGCCCTTGAGCCAGGCATATTGCTCGCCCGCGTAGTCGCTGGACTTGAACTCCTGGATGTTCAGCAGCTCGTTCCACTGGTGCGGACCGACCACGGCGAAGCGGTGGCCGTCGTCGGGCACGTCGTTGGCGTTGAGCGTACCGAAGGCCTGGAGGATCTTGTCCTTGGTCAGGCCGGTGGCGGCTTCGGCGACCACGTTGGCGGCCCCTTCGAGCTTGGTGATGATCAACTCGTCGATCTTGCGGCCCAGCGCCCAGGCGCCCGCGTTGGCGGCCACCTGCTTCTCGTCGCTCTTGTCCTTGAGCTCGTCGAGCTTGTCGATGTACTCGGCGGCGTACCAGTCGGACAGGGTGCAGGACACGTTGGAGTGGTTGAGGTTCATGAGCGGCACATTGCCGTGGCGGGTCTTTTTCCCGGCCGCGCCCTTGCCGACCTTCTGGAAGACGCACTTGGAGCCCTCCACCTCGGTCTGGAGGCGCACGGTCTGGCGCATCTTGGAGCCCTGGGCCTGGTATGCCTGGTGCACCATTTCGACATATTGGGTGACAAAGGCGTTGCTGACAGTCGTGGACATTGATTTCTCCTTGTCCGTTGCGGTTGATACAGGCCGGGTGTCCGGGCTGCGTCCGCCTGTCGGGTGTCCGGGACGGACTCGCGAACCGTTCGCGGGCCGTTCCGGGCCGGGTGAGGGACCTCCGGGCCGGGTGGCAAAGCCTAGCACGGGTTTTTTACAACCCACTGTTTTGTCGAAGAATGTCAGGGAAAAAGAATCGAGAGGTATAAAAAAGCAACTTGACAGGGTGGCCAATCCAGGCAGATTCGGGCGTGATGCAACCGATCGAAGATTCTCAGAAGGCGGCCCTGGCCGGACGGCTGGACCGCCCCTTGTCCGTGGGCGGCAGGACCGTGGCCAACCGATTGTGGCTCGCGCCCCTGGCCGGGCTGGGGCATGTGGCCTATCGCGAGGTGCTCGCCGAATACGGCGGGTGCGGGCTGATGTTTACCGAGATGTGCGGGGCCAAGAGCGTGCCCACCGAGAACCGGTACGTCTCCCCGGTCTTCCGCTGGCGCGACGAGGAGTTGTCCCGCCTGGTCTGCCAGGTGGCGGGGTCCACCCCGGAGCAGATGATCCCGGCCGCCCGGCGCGTGCAGGACTGCGGTTTCTTCGGCTTCGACATCAATATGGGTTGTTCGGTCTCCGGTATCGTCAAGAAGAACGCGGGCGCGGCCCTGCTCAAGGATCCGGACGCCGCCTTGCGCGTGGTCGAGGGGGTGCGCAAAGCCATCTCCATCCCTCTGTTCGTCAAGTTCCGCACCGGTTGGACCCCGGACGTCGAGCCCGCCGCGCGGCTCGCCCGCCGGTTCGAGGACGCGGGCGTGGACTGCCTTGTTTTTCATCCGCGCATGGCCCCGGACAAGCGGACCCGGCCGCCGGTCCGCGAGCACATCAAGGCCATCGTGGACGCCGTGTCCATCCCGGTCCTGGGCAACGGCGACGTGGTTGCACCCGGGGACTGCCTGGACATGCTCGAAACCACGGGCTGCGCCGGGGTTTCAGTCGGCCGCATGGCCATCGCCCGCCCCTGGCTCTTCGCCGAGTGGACTACGGGCCACACCCCGCCCGCCACCTGTTTCCGCGATTACGCCATGCGCCTGGCCGACGCCCTGGACCAACATTTCGACCCGGTGCGGGCGCTGAAACGCTACCGGCTGTTCACCATCTATTTCGCGGCCAACTTTACCTTCGGCCACGCGCTGCAATCCTGGTTCCTCAAGGCGAAGACCATGGATGAAATACGTTCAGTCATACGAGAACACGTTCATCCCGACCTTCAATTGGTAAGGCGCCCCAATTTCAGCCTCTACAACATCTGACGGAGGAAAGCCATGCAGGCCATCGACCTCAGCCATACCATCCGCACCGGGATGCCCGTCTATCCCGGCGACGCATCGCCCAACGTGCGGCGGACGCATTTCATCAAGAAGCACGGGTTCGCCCAGACCTCCCTGGACCTGCCCACCCATGCCGGAACCCACGTGGACGCGGCCGCGCATCTGTTCCTCGAAGCCCCCACCCTGGATTGGCTCGGCCCGGACAACTTCACCGGCTGGGGCGCGGTCCTGGACCTGACCGCCCTGTCCGGTCCGGTCATCGATCAGCCGGTCCTCGCGCCCCTAGGCGATATGGACGGCCTGGATTTCGTCCTGCTGCGCACGGGCTGGGACCGGCACTGGAACACCGACCGCTATTACCGGGATTTCCCCGCCCTGACCGAGACCGGGGCCAGGTTTCTGGCCGGACTCGGCCTCAAGGGCGTCGGCCTCGACACCCCCTCGCCCGACCCCGTGGATTCCCATGAGCTGCCCGCTCACCGCATCCTTTTCGATCACGGCCTGGTCATCGTCGAAAACCTCACTCGCCTGGGAGATCTGCCGTCCGAGAGCTTCCTCTTCTGCTGCCTGCCCTTGAAGATAGCCGACGGCGAAGCGTCACCCTGCCGCGCCGTGGGCATCGCCCTGTAGCGCGAATCCGCCGCGCAGCCGCGAAACCGTTCAGGGCCGAAGCGTAATCTCGATGCGCTTCGGCCCTGAATGGTTTTGGCGTTTCCGCCGGTCTCGCTTCGCAGAGGACGGCTAGGGGCATCCGCTCAGGATGTCGCGCACGATCCGCAACCCTTTCTCCAATTGATCCGGCGACTCCGTGCCGGTCAGCGATACGCGGGCGGCGTTGGGGGCGGGGCTCTGGCCGACGGTGAACTTCTCGGCCCCGAAGACGTTGACTCCGCGTTTGGCGGCGGCCTGTTCCAGGGCTTGGCCGGTCCAGGGGGCGGGCAGTTCGAGCCAGAGGAAGAAGCCGGATCGTTTGCCCCGGAAGCGCAGGCCGTCGAGCGCGTCGCAGGCGAGCATGTAGCGTCGGGCGGCCTCGGCCCGTTTGGCGGCCACCACGCGGTCGGCGGTGCCGTCCTGGATCCACATGGCGCAGAGCTCCACATTGAGGGGCGGGGCCATCCAGATGGTGTTGAGCACGGCCTGGGCCAGGGGCTTGAGCAGGTGCTGGGGAGCGACGACAAAGGCCACCCGCAGACCGGCGGCCAGGGATTTGGACATGCCCGCGATGTAGACGCCGCGATGCGGCACGCGGTTGCCCACCGGGGCGATGCGGCCGGGGTCGGTCAGGTCGTAGGCGTCGTCCTCGACGACGATGAGATCGTGCCGGTCGGCCAGGCGGGCGATCTCGTTGCGCCGCGCGTCGGGCAAGGTGACGGTTGTGGGATTGTGCACGCCGGGCATGAGGTAAAGGGCCCTGATCTCGTCGCGGCGGCAGGCGGCGTCGAGGGCGGCCGGGTCCATGCCGCGCTCGTCCATGGCCACGGGCACCAGCCGCAGGCCGAGCATGGCGGCCAGGGTCTTCAGGCCGGGGTAGGTCAGGGCGTCCACGGCCACCCGGTCGCCGGGGCGCAACAAGCCGCCGAGAACGCAGGTCAGGGCGTGCTGGGACCCGGCGCAGACGATGATGTCCTCGGCCCGAGCCGGGACGTTGAACCGTTCGGCCCAGAGCGCGCCCGCCTTGCGGTGCTCGGCCATGCCGCGCGGGTCGGAGTAGCGCAGCAGGGCGGCCGGGTCCTTGCGCCGGGCGATGCGCCGGAATGCGTCGGTGATTTCCGGGTCCAGGCGGTCGAGAGGGTTGATGAGCCCGAGTTCGAGCATGCCGGGTGCGCACGGCTCGAAGGAGACCATGGAGGAATTGGTCGCCGCGTCCGAGGTGACGAAGGTCCCGCGTCCCACCGTGGCCGAGACCAGGCCGCGCTTTTCCGCCTCGCGGTAGCCGCGCGTGACCGTGGACACGTTCAGGCCCAGCGCGTCGGCCAGGTCGCGGTGGGTGGGCAGCCGCTCGCCGGGAGCGAGCCCCCCGGACGCGATGTCCCGTTCGATGGCGTCCGCCAACGCCGCATACAGGGGGCCTTCGCCTCGAACCAGCGCGGGTGCGTATATTGTCATGCAGACAATATATTCATTGACTACACACAAAGTCAACCGTAGGCCTCTAGGGACGAAAAATCGCAGCAGGATCGCCCGAAAGCGGGACGGTCCGGGGAGTTACCGCCATGAACATGGAAACTTACGCCGCCTTCGTCCTCTTCGTCATTGTCATGACCGGCACGCCCGGCGCGGGCAACCTGACCATGATGGGCATCGGCCAGACCACGGGCTTCAGGTCCGCCATCCCCTTTTTGATCGGGACCACCGTGGGCGCGGTCAGCCTGGACTCCACGGTGGCGCTCGGCCTGGGCAAGCTCATTCAGACGTCGCCCGGCCTTTCGACGATAATGAAGGTTTGCGGAACGTGTTACATTCTGTATCTCGGCTGGAAGCTGTTGAGCATGCGGCTGGGCAATCATGCGGTGGCCCGCCGGTTCTCCTTCTGGGAGGGCGTTGTCCTGCACCCGCTCAATCCCAAGAGCTGGGCCATGGCCCTGGTCGGGTTCGGCATGCTGGCCGATCCGGCCGTGCCGCTTCTCAGGCAGGTGGCCGTTTTTGTCCTGACCTTCATGGTCTTCCAGGTGTCCTTCCACTCGATCTGGGGGCTGGCCGGGGCCGCCATCCTGCGTACCTTCAAGTCCCCGGCCATACTTACCGGGGTCAACTGTGCGCTCGTGGCGGTCATGGTCGGGGCGACCGTGTACGCCCTGTTCGTCTAGCCCTTGGGGCGGATCATCTGTTCCGGCACCACCACGCGGTCGAAATCCTCGGCCGAGACCAGTTTGAGCTCCAGGGCCGCCTCACGCAGGCTTTGCCCGGTCTTGTGGGCGTGCAGGGCGATCTTGGCCGCCTTGTCATAGCCGATGACCGGGGTCAGGGCCGTGACCAGCATGAGCGAATGGGCCACATGCGCCGCGATGCGGTCCCGGTCCGGCTCCAGCCCCTTGAGCAGGTGCTCGGTGAAGCTGCGCATGCCGTCGCCCAGCAGGCGTACCGAGTGGAGCACGTTGCGGACGATCAACGGCTTGTAGGCGTTCATTTCCAGGGCGCCGCCCGTGCCGCCCAGGGTCACGGCCAGATCGTTGGCAATGACCTGGAGGCTGATCATGGTCAGCGCCTCGCACTGAGTCGGGTTGACCTTGCCCGGCATGATCGACGACCCCGGTTCGTTGGCCGGGATGACCAATTCGCCCAACCCGGCGCGTGGCCCGCAGGCCAGCAGCCGGATGTCCGAACCGATCTTGTTCAGGGAGTTGGCCAGGGTCTTGAGGGCCGCCGACAGGTGCACCAGCGCGTCGTGGCTGCCCTGGGCCGCGAACCGGTTGCGCGCCGGGACGAACGGCAATCCGGTCAGTTCCGCGATTCGCTCCACGGCCGCTTCGGCGAATCCGGGCCAACTGTTCACCCCGGTGCCCACCGCCGTGCCGCCCAGAGGCAGTTCGAACACGGATTCCAGGGCCTCCCGGATGCGCCGTCCGTCGTCCTCCACCAGCGCGGCATACCCGGAGAATTCCTGGCCCAGGGTTAGGGGCGTGGCGTCCTGCATGTGCGTGCGCCCGATCTTGACGATCTCCGCCCAGGCCTCGGCCTTGGCCGAAAGCGTTCCGAAAAACTCCGCCAATGCGGGCATAAGGCGTTCAATAACTTCTGTTGCAACAGCCATATACATGACTGACGGAAAGTTATCGTTAGTTGACTGGCTTAAGTTGACGTGGTCGTTGGGGTGAACCGGCGTTTTGGAGCCGAGAGGTTCGCCCGCCAACTGCGAGCAACGGTTGGCGATGACTTCGTTGACATTCATGTTGAACTGTGTGCCGCTGCCCGAGATCCACACCGGCAACGGGAACATGTCCGCGTGCCCGCCCGCCAGAATTTCGTCGCACGCCGTCACGATCAGATTCCGCCGGTCCGCATCCAGCTTCTTGGCCGTACCGTTGGCCAGGGCGCACCCCTTCTTCAGGTAGGCATACGCCCGGATCATCTCCCGGGGCATCAACTCCCCGTCGATGGTGAACAGTTCCAGCGCCCGTTGCGTCTGCGCTCCCCACAACGCCTTTCCCGGCACCTGGACTTCACCCAGGCTGTCCGTCTCGGTTCGAAACATGCGACCTCCACGATCTGGTTTTCACCCACCGTAGCGCATTCGGGACGGCCGCTCAACAGGGAGGATGAGATTTTCCGGGCGGGTGCGTCTTTGACGGCTGGGACGCCGCCCCAGACCCCGCCGGAGGATCTTTTGGAAAAGGTTCTCCGGAGGCCGCCTTCCTGCCCCGCGTTACCCGGACCACGCAAAGACGGCCTGCCCGGCAATCGCCGGGCAGGCCGTCCGTGTTTACAGGCCGGTCGCGTGTCATCGCCGCAAATTGGCGGCGATGGAGACCAGATCCAGGCGGACGGACTCGGGCAGGGCGCGGTAGGGCTGCATGACCGTGCCGGGATAGCCGTCGGTGATGATCTGGAGGGACCGTTCGGGTTCGAGGGAGAACCGTCCCAGGTCCGGGGGCGCGGGCTGGAGGGTCAGGCCGAATTCCGAGGGTCGTCCGGTGAGCCCGTGGCAGGTGGCGCAGGTGTTTTTCCAGATGTCGCGAGCCGGTTCGCCGACTTCGCGCCGGGGCACGGTGGTCGGCCCGAACAGGCTGAAGCTCTTGTCCATCCGGTCGAGCAGCGAGTCGATCTTGTCTTTGTCGAAAACCGTGAAGTAGGGCATGCCCGAGCCGGGCACGCCGGTCAGGATCATGGAGCGGACGTAGTCCCGGTCCGCGCGGACCGCGGCCAGGTCCTCGGGACGGATGAGCAACCGTTTGGCGGCCGGTCCGTCGCCCAGGCCGCCCACGCCGTGGCAGGGCTGGCAGCTTTTTTCATAGATGGTCGTGCCGTTGTCGTAGACCGTGGCGAGCTTGAGGCGGAAGGTCTTCAGCGCGGATTCGCGGAAGCGGTCCAGGTCGGCGGACTCTCGGGTCAGTTCCGCGCGGGCCTCCTTGTGCAGGGTCATGAGGGTGGCGTCTTGGAGGGATTGGCGGGCGGCGAGCATGGACACGAAGACCAGCGGCAGGAGGACGAGCAGGGCGCGTCCGGTCCGGGCGGGGGCCGGGGTTTGGGCCGTGGCGGGGCGCAGGGTCCAGGCCATGGCCATGGCCGCTATGGTGCCGAGGGTCACGGAAGTCAGCACGGGCCAGTTGAATACGTCGGCCACGGTGAAGAGCAGGGGGGCTCCCACCGCCACCTGGAAGAGGATGCCGCCGAACAGCCATGCGTGTAGCCGGGCGCGTTTGTCCGGGGCCTGCCCGGCGGTGAAGAACAGGTGGAAGGCCGCGCCGAAGACCACGGCCGCGCCGAGCACGTGCAGGTAGCGCAGGATCCAGTGCGGCAGGTAGACGGAAGTCGGCGACAGGGCCTTGGCCGCGAAGGCGGTCCACTCGCCGGGGCGCTCCATCAGGGACAGGGCTCCGGTGAAGATGGCCGGGACCGTGAGCAGCGCGCCCAGTCCGATGGCGCCGCTGAGAAACGGCAGCCAGGGGCGGGAAAGCATTTTGTGCTCGAACAGCTCGATGGCCAGGAAGGCGAGGATGAGCAGGGGGATGACCGCGAGCCAGGTGAAGGCGTACAGGCCGGTGGCCGTGAAGAAGCCCAGTGAATAGATCACCTGGATGATCAGCAGGGGGCCCACGCCGAGGACCACGGCCAGGCTCTTGAGGCCCAGGTGGGATTTGACCATCCTCTGGTTCCAGCCCATGTCGGTTCGGTCGGCGGCGCAGCAGTCGCGCAGGAAGAAGACGAAGCCGAGCATGGCCGTGCCGAGCATGAGCAGGACGAAGAGCAGGTGCAGGCCGAAGGTGACGAAGAGCAGGATGCGCAGCCAGATCTCGGGGAGCGGCAGCGCGAGGAACAGGTCTTTCCAGGGTTCCATCACTTGACCTCCCCTTGCAGTTGCGGCCTGGGCAGGGTGTCCTTGTTGGCCATGGAATAGAGGTAGGTGGACATGGTCAGGCGTTCCTCCTCGGACCCGTTGAACGGGGTCATGAACGGCACCATGCTTTCGGTGATGGCGGTCATGGCGTTGACGCTTTCGAGCGTTCGGCCGCGCAGCCGCACGGTGATGTCGTTGATGCCGCCGATGGTGTGGCAGACCCCGCAGTTGGCGTCGAAAAGCGCGCGTCCCGCACGGGCCGCCGGGGCCTTGTCCGTGGTTTCGTTGACCCAGTCCAGGGTGGCCAGCAGCGGGCGGTCTTCGGCCTTGGAAGCCTCGTGGCGGACCATGCGTGATTGGTTGGCGTACATGTAGCCGGGCAGGAGGTAAGGCCCGCGCACGAACTCGCGCACCCGCTCGAACTCGGCCACCAGGCCCACGGACAGGATCAGGGCGGGCAGGAACAGGATCATGGCGGCCCCGCGGCGCTTGAGCAGCCCGGCCACGGCGGCCAGGGCCAGGCAGGCCACGGCCGCTCCGTTGAGCACGGGCAACAGATTCGGCGTCTGGGACCAGACGGAGGTGGCCACCGAGAACTTCCAGTGGGTCAGGTAGGTCCCGGGGATGCGGGAGAAGTAGATCCAGGCGAACAGGGCCGTGCCGGCCATGGCCGCAAGCATGACCAGACCGGTGGCGCGGAAGACCCGTCCGCGTTCATCGGCCGAGCCCCGGAACCGCCAACCGGTCCAGCCGAGGATGAGCAGCGCGCCCAAGGCGATGCCGGCGAAAATGCGCAGCATGAACTGGGGCACGAAGGTCGGGTTGAAGTAGGCCTGGGTAAACGTGCCGCCCTGGGGCCAGCCGTCCGGGGTGAGCATGAAGCCGAGGATGCCGGAGATGAGTACGGCGGAGCTCAGGGCTACGGCCACGTAGCCCCAGCCCACGGCCATGAGCAGACGCGGGCGGCGCTCGGCGAGGCGGTCCCAGAGGAAATAATAGATGAGCAGGAAGACCACCTCGGTGGTGAAGGCCCACCACTCGATGAACCAGGGCCAGAAGAAGAGGTGGATGAGCGAGCCGATGCCCTCGGGCGCGAGAATGCCGGTGATGAACCAGATGCCCACACCGGTCACCGCGCCCACCGAAGTGGTGATGACCACCACGGGCTTGAGCAGGGCGCGCGCGGTCTCTCCCCAGAATCGCCCATGGCCCGTGGCCGCCAGGTTTTGGAAGAGGACAATGAGGATGGTCATGCCGATGGCCACGCCGTGGCTGATGAGCACGTGGAGAACGGCGTTCAGGGCGATGGTCATGCCGTCGCCGAGAACGGGAACGTGAATCAGGGGGAAGGTCATTTCTTGGCCTCCCCGGGCAGCGGGATGACCCGCTCGATCTTGTTCGGATGGGTGGCCTTGAACTTGGGCCGGGGTTGTCCATGCGCGTAGGCGGCCACGTCCAGGGCCTCCTCCTGGGTCAAGCTCGGGCTGGACTTGGGCATGAAGCGCCAGGCGAAGACCGAGAAGGTCCGGATGCGATTCATGCCCGCGCCGTCGTTATAGGCGCCGTCGCCCCACAGGGGCGGGGCGATGGGCGTGCCGTGCCCGTCGTCGCCGTGGCAGCGCGCACAGACGTCCTTGTAGACGGTCGCGCCCGCTTCGGCGTCGGGCTTGTGGTCGTTTTCCAGATGGTGGGCCAGGGCCGCCCACGGCGGGGTTGAGTAGATGGGGATGCCCTTGGATATCCATTGGTAATAGACCAGCAGGGACTGCATGATCTGGCTGTCGGCGGCCGGGGCCTTGCCGTCCATGCTGCGTTCGAAACAGCCTTGGGTGCGCAGGGCCAGGTCGGCGGTGTATTCACGGCGGCCTCGGTAGAGCGGGTATTTGGCCCCCACCCCCACCAGCGAGATGGTGTCCTTGCTCCGTCCGCCGTCAAAATGGCAGTTGGTGCAGGCCATGTCGTTGCCCACGTACCCGGGCGCGTATTTCTTGGTCTCGGTCATGATCTTGTAGCCGAGCATGACCATGGGCCTGATCTGTTCCGGGGCGTCTTCGGGCGCAGGGGGGTTGAAAACCGGCTCAAGGGGCGCGGGGACCGTTCCCGTGGTCGGACCCGTAGCGGTCGGACCGGCTGTCCTGGGCATGGGCGCGGACCATTGGAAGAAAAAGACCAGCCATGCGCCGAAAATCAACAACAAGACAACCAGGGTCAGAGAGAAAAACAGTTTTGCTTGGTTCATGGGATCTCCATTTGAACAGGCTGGATCGACAAAATCGGCGGCGTCCGCCCCGGACCGAGGCCGGGACCGCCGGAGGACAGTCTATGCGATGTTTGGGTAGTTGTTCAACCGTCCGTGGCGAAAGTCACCCAAAAGTGCTCCTTCCCGGGCGCTCCGTCAACGCCCATCCGAATGGATGGGGTATCTCATCCGGAACCATCATTTTCTGGACATTTTCGAGACAGTTGGTCTACGGATTGCCTAGGATCAGGCGCAGCCATTAGTCAATGGGAGCCGGGAGCATGTCGCAAGCATCGTTCGAAAACATTTGCATTTTCCATATCCTGGACGGTCTTCGGGACGGATTGTCTCATTTTTCGCCCCCGAGCCGGGTGGCGGTCATCTACGCCGTGAACCGTGGCGATCCGCTGCGCATCTGCGATCCGCAGGGGCTGCTTGAGGGACATGAGCCGAAGTTGCAGGACTATTTTCTCTACTCCAGCCGTTGGCGGGGCCGTGACGAATTCCTCGAGGGCGTGCGCGTGCTCAGCCAGGAGGAGATCGGCCTGGACCTGGCCGGGCTGATCACCCTGGGGGCGCGCTCCAACGCCGTGAGCTACCAGATGTGGTTCACCGAGGAGCACCCGAACCTGTGCTCGCCGGGCCCCACCAGAAACTGGCTGGAATACGCGGCCGAGCTGCTTTCCCAGCATTTCTCCATCGGCAACGTCATGGGCCTGGATACGGCCGGGTTCATGCTTCAGCATTGCGCCATTCACGCCATCCGCGACTTTATCGTGGATGAACGCTCCCGCCTGGGGTGGCTGGATACCAAGATCCGGGTCTATCCCTTCCTGGACGCCCTGCTCGGTGTGTCGGCCACCAAGGAGGAGGGGGCCGCGCCCCGGGGCCGCATCGTGGTGGTGGAGCCCAACCAGTTGGATCAGGTCCGGTTCATCTGCCGTTTCCCCGAGCACGAGCAGCCCAAGACCGCGAATTTCAAGCACGTGCGCAAGCTGTTGCAGGCGGTGGAGGACTCGGGACGGGTCCTGGTCTCGAACGGCACCTCGGTGCTGGGCATCGCCATCGGGCCCATGCCCGGCGCATATCTTGCGGCCCAGTTCTCCGGCTCCTACGGGTTCCTGTGGATCCGCAACCAACTGGTGTGCAGCTTTTCCGACGGACGGTTCCAGTCCTCCAATCTACGGGCCAACCTGGTCCAATTGGAGGAACAGTTCCTGGAGACGGACATGACCATGGAGAAACAGAACGCCCTGTTCAAGATCGTCACCACCATGGTCAACCGGGTACGCGACCGCAAGCACGGCTGCACCTTGGTGGTGGACATGGGCCGCGAGCCCCTGACCATGTCCGGCCAGCACCTGGAGGAACCCCTGGACCTGACCCGGAGCAGCCACCTCAAACTGGCCTGTTCCCTGTCCAGGCTCGACGGGGCCGTGCACATCGGCCGGGACCTTAGGCTGCACGGCTTCGCTTGCCTCATGGACGGACGCAGCGTGCCGGGCGAGAACCGGGCGCGGGGTGCGCGTTTCAATTCCGCCTTGCGTTTCACCGCCGATCACGAGCAACTGGTGGTCGTGGTCGTGTCCTCGGACCGCCCCGTGTCCATCATCAAGGACGGGGTGGAACTGACCGCGCTGTGCCATTTCCAGAATATCTGCGGCCTACATCGGCCTCCTTTGCTGGCCGAGTGGGTCATGAGCTAAGGGCGGGGCCGGTTTTCGATCATGCGCGCCGACTGGATGTCCGATCCTCTGTTCTGGGTCCTGGCCCTGCCCGCCCTAGCCGCGTCCGGCCTGCTCGTCCAGATGGTCCTGTCCCTGTTTCGCTGCTGCGCCTCTTTCAAGCTCCGGGGCCGGTCCGTGCAGCTCAAGTGGTGGATGATCCCGGCCACTTCGGCTCTGTGCGTCCTGCTTTGGTCTCTGGCCGCCCTGTACGCCGCCTTGGTGGCCTGACTCTCCGCCCGCCGGGAATCATTACGATTGTCGATGTCACAACAACGACATCCGAATTTTACGTTCCCGTTACGTCTCTGTAACAAATCGGGTCGCCAAAATTGTGTTCGAAGGTACGCTCCCCCCTTCCGATAAAGGTATCCGAACGGCCCGGCGGCGCCGTTGCAAGGGGGGACAATGCGACTCAGCGTAAAGATGATTTTGTTTTGCCTGCTGGTGGGGATCGTGCCCCTGGCGGGCATGGCGGGCTACAGCCTGCACAACGCCTCGGTCAGCATGAAGGAGCAGTCCTTCAGCAAGCTGGTCTCCCTTCAGGAGGCCAAATCCCATGAACTGGACGGGCTGACCGAACTGTGGAACCGGGACATCACCATGTATTCCGAGGCCAAGTACGTGTACAGCGCCCTGGTCCGGCTTCGGGACATCATTTTCTATGCGGCCGAACCCGGTCAGCCCATGGACTTGGCCAACGAGGACTACGCGCACGCCCTGAAGCGGGTCGTGCCGGAATTCACCCCGTGGCTCAAGGTCTGCGGCTATGCCGACGCCCTGATCCTGGACGACACCGGGCGCATCGTCTTTGCGGCGGCCGAAGGCAAGGAACTGGGCCGGGACATCGCCAAAGGGGACCTGGCCGACAGCCAGCTTTTGCCTGCCTGGAAGCGGGCCCTCAAGGGCGAAACCGTGTTCGTGGACTTCGCCCCCTACAGGCCGTTGGACGGGCGGCCGTGCGCCTTTATCGCCGCCCCCATCCGGCGTTACGGGCAGGGCATCGAGGGCGTGGCCATGCTGCGCATTCCCATCGAATCCGTGAACAAGGTCATGCGCACCCGGGCAGGCATGGGCGAGACCGGCGAGGCATATCTGGTGGGTACGGACGGGCGCATGCGCTCGGATATGTATTCCGATTCCGCGGGCCACAGCGTGATCGCCTCCTTTGCCGACACGCAGTCGGGCGGCATGCGTTCCGAGCCCGCCCTGCGTGCCCTGGGTGGCGGGATCGGACGTATGGACAGCGTGGATTTCCGGGGCCGCGAGGTCCTGGCGGCTTATTCCCCGGTCAAGGTGGGCGACACCGTCTGGGGCCTGGTGGCCAAGATCGACGCCGCCGAGGCCCTGGATCCGGTGCGCAAGCTGGAGAACGCGGCCCTGGTCGTGACCGGCGGCTCCGTGGCGGGCATTGTCCTGGTCACCCTGTTCTTTTTGCGCCTGGTCCTGCTCAAGCCGCTCAAGGCGCTGCGCGTCTATGCGGGCCGGGTGGCCGAAGGCGACCTGGAGACCCGGCCGCGCGGACGGTTCAAGGGCGAGCTCGGCGAGGTCACCGAGGCCATCGAACGGATGGTCCACAACCTGGGCGAGAAAATGGGCGAAGCCGAAGGGGCCTCGCGCCTGGCCCAGACCCGCGCCGCCGAAGCCGAGGCCGCCGCGGTCCGGGCCGAGAGCGAGCGCCGGGCGCGCACGGACGCGGCCCGCGCCCAGCGCGAGGGCATGCTTCAGGCGGCGGGCATGCTGGAGACCGTGGTCTCGGGCATGCGCGAGGCCTCGGCCACGGTGAACCAGGAGTCCGGCAGGATCATGGAGGGGGCCAACAGCCTGAGCGCCCGGGTGGAGACCACGGCGGCCTCCATGGAGGAGTTGGCCGGGTCCATCCGCGAGGTGGCCGGGAACGCCGAAACCGCGTCCCGGGATGCGGGCAACGCCCGGCAACGGGCCCAGGAAGGGTCCGAAGTGGTCCGGCGCACCGTGGAGTCCATCGGCGACGTCCACGCCATCACCGAAAGGCTCAAGGAACAGGTGGCCAACCTGGGAACCAAGGCGGATTCCATCGGCAAGGTCATGAACGTCATTTCCGACATCGCGGACCAGACCAATCTTCTGGCGTTGAACGCGGCCATCGAGGCGGCCCGCGCGGGCGAGGCCGGGCGCGGGTTCGCGGTGGTGGCCGACGAGGTGCGCAAGCTCGCCGAGAAGACCATGGCCGCCACCCGCGAGGTGGGCGGGTCCATCGCGGCCATCCAGGGGGACGTGCGCGAGAACATCAAGGGCATGGACCTGGCCGCGGACAAGGTGAACGTGGCCAACCGGCTGGCCGGGGAATCGGGCCGGGCCCTGAGTGAAATCATGGGATTTTTCGAGACCGTCACCGGCCAGGTGTCGGCCATTGCCGCAGCGAGCACCCAGCAGTCCAACGCGGGCGAGGAGATCAACCGGGCCGTGAGCGAAGTGGACGCGGTTTCCACCCAAACCGCCGAGGCGGTGGCCCAGACCGGTGGGGCCATCGGCGAGCTGACCGGCCAGATCGAGACCCTGTCAAAGCTCTACGGGCTGTTCATGCTGCTCGGCGAGGGCGTGGTCCAGAAGCAGGTGGAGTCCCTGGCCAAGGCCCCGGACCTGGCCGTGCCCGAAAAGCGGCTCGCCCTTCTCCAGCGGGTGGTCCGGGACAACCCGAGCCTGGAAACGGCTTGGCTCATCGATTCCCGGGGCGTGCTGGTCACGGAATTCGCCACGGCCCACGGTTCCCCGGGCAACGGTTCGGGCGGACCGGGCACCAATTGGGCGGACCGCGACTGGTTCCGCGAGCCCATGCGCACGGGCGAGAGTTTTATCTCGAACATCTATTATTCAAAGACGATAGACGACTATTGCCTGACCGTGGCCACGCCCGTGAAGGACGGCGGGGGCCACATCCTTTCGGTTCTGGCCGTGGACGTCCGCCATGTGGGCTAGCCTGCGGCGTTCGGGGTGTCTTCAGGACTTGGAGCGGCGGCGCAGGAGCACGAGCAGGACGATCAGCCCGGCCAGCCCCACGGCCCAGGCCAGGCCGGTGACCGGCAGGACCGGACGTTCCTGTACCGTGCCCGCGGGCGGATTAACCACCTCGGCCGAGTCCGGGGCATGCAGCCCGAAGCGGGCCAGGGCCGTGCCGTCGAAACGCAGCGCCGGCCGACTGGGCGGGGGCAGCATCTCGCGCACGTTCTCGCCGCCGAGGATCTTGCGGACGACGCGGGCCGCGTCCGCGCCCACGTCCTTGGCCGAAATCATCCATCCGCCCACGGCCCCGGTTCCGAAGACCGCGTCGTCCAGGAGATAGACGGGCGCGTCCGCCCGTTCCCGGATGAGCGCGGCCATCTCCTCGTTAGAGATCGGGGAACCGTCCCGGTCCTCGGCAAAGCCCAGGAACAGGACCGTGCCCGTGGAGGGGACGCTGGCCAGGGTGTCGCCCAGGCCCTTCAGGTCGAGCCCCCGGTCGTCTCCCGGTTCGAAGCCGGGGAATAGGATTTGCGCGCGGTTGAGGTAGGGGCGCATGGCCTCGTTGACCAGCTCCATGCGGCGGGCCGCCTCGGGCGTGCGGTCGGCGACGGCCACGAGCAGGCGGGTGGCGGGACGCATGGCGAAGATGAGGTCCACGCTCCGGCGCACGGCGCAGTCCGTGGCGATGCCCGTATAGTTGCCGCATTCGGACAGCTCTTCGGGATCGGGCCGGGCCATGGCACAATAGATCACCGGGGCTTCGGGAAAAAGCCCCGCATACTTGCGGACGAAGGCGAAGGCCAGGGGCCCTTCGGCCACCACGGCTTTAGGCGCGTCTCCGGCCAGGTCCTCGGACAATCGGTCGTAGACCGCGTCGTAGGCGTCCTCGTCCGTGCCGTCGGCCGTGAGAAACGCCTGGCGCACGGAAGCCGTGCCGCCGAGCCCCTCGATCAGTCCCGAAGCCAGCCGTTGGTTCCAAGGGGTGGGCCCGACCCCGGAATGGAGCAGAAGCACCTCGTCCGCACGGGCCGGCCCGCAGAGGGTCAGCAGCCAGGTCAAGGCCAGAAAGACCATCAACCGATAATGTATAACCATTTTTTAAAATAGGGTATTTTTATATCGTCAGTTACCGAAAGTCGTCGATACGGCGCTTCGATCCCGTCTAGTTTGGTGCGGAACAGACCCGGTTTCGGCCCGAGTTCTTGGCCTGGTACAGGGCGGCATCGGCGGCGCCGATCAGTTCCCCGACGGACCAGCCGACCTTCATGCGGGCGACGCCCACGGATACGGTGAAGTTGATGGGCGTGTCCCCGAGTTTGCCGTTGGTCCGCACGCGGAAGTCGTAGCGCTCCACGTCTGCCCGCAGGGCCTCGGCAGTGGCGGAAGCGCGGCCGAGGTCCATGTCCCGCAGGACCACGACCAGCTCCTCCCCGCCATAGCGGGCCGCGAAGCCGCTGTGCCGGATGGCGTGGGTGTTGACGATGCGGGCCAGGGCGCGGAGCACGTCGTCCCCCGCCTGATGCCCGTAGGTGTCGTTGACCTTCTTGAAGTGGTCCACGTCGATCATCATCAGGGTCAAGGGCGTGCCGGTGCGGGCGAATTCCTCCACCGTTTCTCTGAGATGGGCCTCCAGAGATCGGCGGTTGTGCAGGTCGGTCAGCAGGGGATCGAACTCGGCGGTCACGCGGAAGTGCTCGGCCTTGGCGTTGAGCGCGCGCGTTTCCTCGCGGAATTCCTCGATGATCTCTTTAAACATGCCGCGCACCCTGGACAGAATGTGGGACTTCTGAGCGCCTTCCCGGATGACCTCCACGGTCTCCTCCTGGAAGGTGTTCAACCGAATATCCTGGCGCGTGCTGGCCCCGTGCATGGACGAGATCATCTCGTTCATTTCGTTGATGAGCAGCCCGGCGGTGCGCTTTTCCACGGCCAGGGCTTCCTCCATTTCCAGGGCCCCGATGGTCTGCATCAGGTATCCGTCGAGCAGGGCTATGACCGTTTCCAGCCGCTTTTCGGAGAAATCGTTCTCCATGAGCTGCTCGCAGATCTCGAACTGAATCTCGGATTTTTTGTCGTCGGAATAGATGCTCAACCGGGAGAGCAGGTTGCGCACGAACAGGATGACGGCCATCCAGTCCGCCTCGTGGGGGTTGTCGCTCTGATGAAAATTTTTGAAAAATCGGTCGATTTCGCTCGGGCTTTTGGACATCGTCGGAATTCCCCGGAGTGAAGGACTTGAAAAAAACCGGTCATGCAGCGGGCCGGACAAAAATGTCGCCTTTTCGGCTTGATAGCATCCGTTGTCGTTCCGGTACAAGCGGAAAGGAGGCGAAGGGACATAAAAAAGTGCGCCTTGCCGGGTTACCCGGCGGGCATCAGGGACGGCATTTCAAAATTTTACTGTATGACGTCCTGGTGCGTTTGTGTTTGGCGCACGGTGCTCTTTCTGTGAGCGGGGCGACTCCTTTCGCCATATGTATTGTCGAAGCAATCGGTGTCTATTTCCTCCCATCCTCCGTCTGAGTGTCTCGTTTTCCTCTGTCGAGGACCTCTGCCATTGATTCAAATATACGCTCCCCGGGAAAACGGCGCAAGGGTTCGCGTTGTGCAAACAGCCTTCTTGGCCGCAACCGTTGGTCAGGCCTGGAAATAAAAATGCATTTTTACGAGAAAGCCGGGGGAGTCACCGGACAGGGACAGGCAAAAAAGACAAGATCCAATTATGCCAATATATTGTGCCCGCCGACGAAAGGCAAGCACAAAGGCGAATATCCCCCCGAGAGGGATATTCACATCCCGGCTGTGGTTCGGAAAACGGCGGTTAGCCGTCCGCAAAGGGGTCGCTGATCAGCTCCAGGACCCGGGCGCGGTCCAACTGGTGTACCCCCGCGCCTTCGGCAGCCAGTGCGTGGCCTATCTCGCCCAGGCTCTGATCGGCCTCGGCCGCCTCCCGGCGGCCCAGGTTCCGGGACACGGCGGTTATGGCGTCGTCCAGGCTTTCACCGGCCCGGGCCTTGAGTTGCTCGATGCGTTCGCGGGAGGCCCCGGCAAGGGGGGTCTGGGATGCGATGGATTGGATAGCGGGCATTTTCGTCTCCTTCGTGTTGGCTGCCGGGACGGAAGCAAAACCTGTGCCTGATGAAAATATTCATGTGATGCAGTATGTTGTCGAGAATAGTGTGATTTCGGGGCGGCATGTTTTTCCGCCCGCCGGGGGGGGGCGGGGACGAGAGGGGGGCGGCCGGGCTGCCGTTTACCGGGACCGGTCCGGGAGCCCGCGCAGATACCGGCTCAATCCCTCGGCATAGCCCGAGGAGGCCAGGAAGCCGCAATTGTGATCCCCGGACAAGGCCCAGAAAAGCTTGGGCCCGCCATACCCTTCGAACAGACTCCGGCCCATGGCGTAGGGGACCAGGTCATCCTCCGGGCTGTGCAGGAACAGGGCGGGGATTCGAACCCCGGCCAGGGCGCGCTTATTGTCGTAGTGGTGGCGCACCAGCCAGTGGACCGGCAGCCAGGGATATCGGGCCGCCCCCATGTCCGCCACCGAGGTGAAGGTGGATTCCAGGATCAGCCCGCCGGGCTTTGTGTCCGCATCGGTCAAATCCGCCGCCAGCCGGGCGGCCACGCCCCCGCCCAGACTGCGCCCGAACAGGATTACATCTTCGGGCGCAAAGCCCTTCTCCCGCACCAGCCAGTCCCAGGCGGCCCGGGCGTCGCTGCGCGTGGCCTTTTCCGATGGCCTGCCTTCGCTCGATCCGTAGCCCGAATAGTCGAAGGCCAGCACCGAAAGGCCGAGTTCGTGAAATATTCCATACGTCGCCATCAGATGTGAAACGTTGCCCCCGTTGCCGTGGCACAAGAGCAGGACGCGGTCCGCGCCCGGGCGCGGCAGCCACCACCCGTGGATGCGCGTGCCCAGCCCGTTCGTCAGCCATACATCCTCGTACCGGAGGCCGGCCTGATCCGGCCGCGCGGCCCATTCTTTGCGCGGGCAATAGACCAGCCCGCGCTGATTACAGAACACCCAGGCGGCGAGGCCCGCGTAGACCGCCATCGCGGCCGCGACTATGTCCCAAATTGTCCACATGCCCGGACCATAACATTGAGAAGCACGTTTGTGCACCCTTTCCATTTCCCGCACCTTGTTCTATTTTGCCGCCATGGACATCGCAGGCATCATTTTGGCCGGGGGCCTCGGCACCCGCATGGGCCATGTCAAAAAAGCGTTTTTGACCATCAGCGGCCGGACCATCCTCGATCGGCTGTTGGCGGTGTATCGCCCCTTGTTCTCCGAAATCCTCATCGCCGCGCGCGACAAGGACGACTACGGAGCGTATGACCTGCCCGTGGCCGAAGACCGATTCCCGGCCCGCTCGTCCATGACCGGCATCCATGCGGGATTGACCGCCATGCGGGCTTCCCATGGGTTCATGGCCGCCTGCGACGGCCCGTTCCTCCAGTCCGGCCTGGTCCGGGCGCTCCTTGCCCAGGCCGCGCCTGAAGACGATGTGGTCATTCCCAGCAAGGATGACGGTTACCTCGAACCCCTTTGCGCCATCTATTCCAAGCGCTGCATCCCGCACATCGAAGCCCAGCTCGACCAGGAAAACTACCGCATCGTCTCCTTTTTCGAGCGCGTCCGGGTCAAGCCTGTTCCGGTCTCCCTGCTCCAGGCGGGCGATCCCCACCATATCTCCTTCTTTAACGTCAATTCCCCGGACGATTTGCGCCAGGCCGAGCGCCTGGCCGCCGAACTCGGGGTGTAGGCGTCTCCGCCCGGGGCATCCCGGATTTCCAATCGGACAAGAACGCCCCTGAATAGGGCGCGTCTCGTTTTGCGTGGCGGGGGGTGTCGTCAGGCCGTTTCGGCCCGTCCCGCGTGGACGGGCGGTGTGGCGGAAGGCGCGAAATGGCGGACGGCTGCTGCCGGGTCGCGGTCCAGGGAATCGAGAAGTCCGGCGAGAAACCGGGCGTTGGGCGGGGTGGGCGAGGGCGCGGACAGGCGCAGGACGGTGAGGGCGGCGAAGACGGCGAGCGGCAGGAGCGCGACCGTGATGGCGGCACACATGGCGGACCTCCAGGTTTGCCACAGGAGATCAGACCGCCGTTACGGAAGTATGGTGATAGGATGACCCTTGGGTGACGAAACGGGGCCTAGTTCGAGGACTCGATGATCAGGTTGGGCAATTCATCGGTGTCGTCGGGTTTGATGGGGAACCGCTCGGTGAGCATCTCGCCGCAGCGGCGCACGCCCGCGCACAGGGCTTCGCCGGGCCTGCCCGCGCGGATGCCGTCGGTGACGAGAGTGACGACCTCTTCCCAGGCCAAGGGGTTGACCAGGTCGTTGATGCCCTTGTCGGCCAGAATCTGGACCGAACGCTCATAGACCGAGACGTAGAGGATGATGCCGGTCTTGTCGCGGGTGTTGTGCAGGCCGTGGGCGTGGAAGGCGGTGAAGGCCGCCTCGGCCACCTCCTCGCGCATTTCGCGTTTGGACAGGAAGGGGCGCTTGAGGGCCGGGACCGCATCGAACAGCCTGGAGAACCCGAGGAACAGGGCGAAGAAGAGAAGGAGGAAGACCCACATGTCCTCGCGGCCCAGGGCGAGGGTCAGGGCCACGGCGGTGAGCGAGCCGAGAACGAGGCTGCCGATGAGCCCGGCCCGGGGGTAGTCGTAGCTCATGGGCGCGATGACCGGCACGATCTCGCCGGAGGTGGTGGACTCGGCCTCCTGGACGCACCGGACGAGGGCGTCCTGTTCGGCTTGGGTGAGAAATGTATCCGCTTTGTTGCTCATGGGAAAACCTTGTTGTTACCAGCCGCCGGAAGCGCCGCCGCCGCCGAATCCGCCGCCGCCGAAGCCTCCGAATCCGCCGCCGAATCCTCCACCGCCGAACCCGCCGCCACGGCCGATGCGCGGGCCGGGCAGGAAGACGACGCCGGGACCTCTGCGTCCGGAGCCGGTGGAGCCGGTGGAGCCCGAACCCGGCGGTCTGGTCCGCCCGAATTTTTCGGTCAGCAGGATGATGAAGATCATGGGGCCGAGGAGGATGGCCAGGATGTTCAGCTTGCTCTTGGGCTTTTTGGGCAGGGCCGTGAACTCGCCGCGCACGGCTCCGGATATGGCGGTGACGCCGTCGAGGAAGCCCCGGTCGAATCGCCCGGCCTTGAACTGCGGGGTGATGATGTTGTCGATGATCTGCCCTGCCAGGACATCGGTGAGCCTGCCTTCCAGACCATAGCCCACCTCGATGCGGATCTTTCGGTCCGCCTTGCTGACCAGGAGGATGACCCCGTTGTCGAATCCCTTCTGGCCGACCTTCCAGGCGTCGGCCACACGGATGGAGAAGTCCTCGATGGCCTCGCCCTTGAGCGAGGGCACGGTCAGGACCGTCACTTGGGTGGAGTCCGTCCGCTCCAGGTCGGCCAGCCGGTCCTCAAGGGTCTGCCGCGTGCGCGGGGACATCATCTTGGCCAGGTCGTTGACCCGCGTGGTGTACGGGGGCACGTCCAGGGCAGAGGCCATGGCGGCCGTGCCGAGGATCAGGAACAGGGCCAGGAGGAGACCCGCAAGGGGGCCGGAAGATCGGTTCGGGAGTAAGCGCACCGCCGGTCGCCGCCTAGGACTCGGACCCGAAGTTGACCTTGGGGGCCGTCTTGGCGGCAGGATCGGCCTCGAAGAACTCTTTGCGCTCCAAGTGGAGAAGCAGCGAATTGGTCAACGAGTTCGGGAATTTGCGTATGGAATAATTGAAGGCCTTGACCGCCTCGTTGTAGCGTTGCCGAGCCACGTTGATGCGGTTCTCGGTGCCTTCGAGCTGGTGTTGCAGGGCCAGGAAATTCTGGTTGGCCTTGAGGTCGGGGTAGCGTTCGACCACGACCATGAGCCGGGACAGGGCCGAGGAGAGCGCCCCCTGTGCGGCCTGGAAGTTGGCCAGGGCGTTCTTGTCGGTGAGCATCTCCGGGGTGAGCTTGGTCTGGGTCGCCTTGGCGCGGGCCTCGACCACGGCGGTCAGGGTGGATTTCTCATGGGAGGCCGCGCCCTTGACCGTTTCCACCAGGTTGGGGATCAGGTCGGCGCGCCGTTGCAGGGCGGATTCCATGTTGGCCCAGGCTCCGTAGACCTCTTCCTCCTGCTGCTGCATGGAGTTGTAGCCGCAGCCCGCCAGGGACGTGGCAATGAACAGGGCCGCAAGGGCCGTGGCGATTCGTTTGAACATGGCGTGGTTTCCCCTTGGTTGGGTTGGGGTTGTCGTCGTTTGGATGTACATGTGTCCGGTGGCGAAAAAGTCAAGTCGGGCCGGACGCATTGCCCATGACCGAGGCTATTTTTTCTTTTTGGCGGGCCGTTTGAGGCGTTTGCCTGCGGCCAGGAGTTTGCGCAGTTCGGCGGCGGCCTTGACCATGTCGGACTCGTGGAGCAGGAACCGCTCCTTGGAGGTCTGGAAGTGCCAACCGGCGGGCCTTGTCAGGAGCTTGGCCCCGCGCGAGATCAGGTATTCCTCGGCCTCGGTCTCGGCGGCGACCTCCGTCATTTCGGCCAGGATTTCCTCCCGCTTCCGCATGTCCCGGAGGAATTGGGCAATCTCGTAGACGGACCGCAGGAGATCCTCCGGCTGGATGTCCGTTTCCTTCTTCCGCCCGGAGAGGTGTCGTTGGAGTTCGTTGAGGTCGGTCTTCAGCTCCTTGATTTCGAACAGAGCCTTTTCTTTTGAAATTTCAATTTTGTCGCCAAGTTGCTTATAGATCGCTCGCAATTTCTGTGTGGACATGGAACCTGCTTTTCACCTTGCTGTTACCCCGGATTATCTTAAGCCTGATTTAGGCTAGCCCATTTTCCGGGGGGTCTGCAACCGGTGTCGGCATCATTTTTCGTGTATTTCCGCCCGTCCTCCGGTCAGCTCGGTCACGGCGGCGGCGAAATCGTCCGTCCGCTCCTCGGGCAGCTCCACGGTGAATCCGGCCACATCGCTGAAGGTCTCCTCGGCCACTTCGCCCTCGAAATCGGGCACGAGTCGCTTGAACAGGGTCACGGACGGGTAGGGAATGGACACGGCCAGCCGTCTGGTCACGATCATGTCGCGCAAGGGCAGGCTTTCCAGGCCGAGATTGACCATGCCGCCGTAGGCCCGGACCAGCCCGCCGGTGCCGAGCTTGGTGCCGCCGAACCAGCGGGTGACCACCACCGCGATCTCGCCCACGCCCGAATGGAGCAGCACGTTCAGCATGGGCCTGCCCGCCGTGCCGCCGGGTTCGCCGTCGTCGTTTGCGCCCACCATGGCCGTGTCGCCCGGCGGCCCGGCGTTGAAAGCCCAGCAATTGTGCGTGGCGTCCGGAAACTCGGCTTTCACGGCCGCCACAAAGGCACGGGCGGACTCCTGGTCCGGGGCGTGGCCCAGGGACGTCAGGAAGCGGCTGCGCCGGATGGTTTCCTCCACCCGGTGGAAGGCTGCGGGAATGGGATATCTTTCGGCCATGCGCCGGTGTAGCCCGGCCCCCGAAGAGGGGTCAACCCCGTCCGGCCAGCCGGTGAAGGTCGGCGCGTAGCTGCGCCTTGAGCTCCGGGAACGGGCCTTGATCCGGGAGCATGTCCAGGAGTTGTTCGAAATGGCCGGAATCGATCAGTCGGTTATAGGCGTAGGCGAAATGCAGGTCGTGGACCCAGGCGCACAGGAACAGGACGAAGTCGTTGGACCAGCGCATGGACGTGTACGGGATGAGCCTGCGTTCCCTGGTCCGGCGGACCGCGTCGGGCGAGACCTCGGTGTCGTGCACGGTGATGCCGTATTTGATCGCCCTGCCGGTCAGCTCCTTGTGCAGCAGGCCATTCACGCTGTTGCGTACCGCGTCGAGCTTGTCCGCGTCCCGGACCATCTCGGCCACCAGCCGCGCGTCCGGGTCCATGGCCTCGGGCAGGGCGGCCCGGTTATGCAGCCGCACCGCCTCGATGATCGCCGCGCGCCAATGTCCGTTCAGCCCGTCCAGGATGTCGCCTTCAGCCAGAATGCGCGCGCCTTCCGCTCCGTGGTCGTATGCGGCCGCGTCGTCCACGGTGCGGAGGTCCACCAACTGCGCGAATCGCCCGATGTCGTGAAGAATGGCCGCGATTTCGGCGGCCAGGGCCAACTCCGGGCCGGGCCGCTCCTCCGCGAGAATGCGGCGCACGTGTGCCAGCACGCGCATGGGGTGGACGATCTTGCGCCGGACCCTGGCGCGGATCGCCTCCGGTGCGCGGTCCTCGTACGACCGGCCGAGATCAATGAGTCGGCGAAGGGCGTTTGTGATGCGTATGTCCATGGAGGGTATTGTAACGCAACCGGGCCCGGACCGCCAGGGTCAGGGCCGGATGCCGGGTTCCTCCTCCATCAGGGCCTTGAGGATCAGCCCGAAGAATCCGCCTTCCGCACCCGTGAAATGCCAACCCAATTGGGTCGAGCAGCCGGTGCACAGGACCACCTGCCAGCGGTGACCCGGAAACCATGTGAACTCGCCGGTTTCCGGGCCGGTGGGCGTCAGGTTCCCGGCCGAGGCGAAACAGCCCAGTTCGAAGACCAGCCCGGAGGGATTGAAGAAGACGTGGCGGTGACGGCCGTTGACCGTCATGGCCAGGTCGCGCCGGGTGATCCGGCTGCGGCATGCCCGGCAGACCAGCACCCCGCCGGTCTCCGTCTCCACCGGTTCCGGGCGCGCATTCTGGCCGGGCGCGCTGGGTGTCGGCGGTTCACGATCCGGTTCGCCGCGCAAAGCTCGTTCCGGGGTCCTGCAACGAATGTACATGAAAAGGCCTCCAGCTCACCTGATACGCGACCGGTCCCCTTTGGTCGAGGGGGCCGGCCGGGTTGACCGTGGCGGGCGGGGTTCGTACAGTTCCCGTATGATCGATACCAGCCATTCGCCCCATTTGCGGCTTTGCGACGCCTGTTGCGACAATTCCGGGACCGCCAAGGAGATGATCAAGACCGGCGGATGCACCTGCGATGTCTGCGGCTGGGCATGTAAGTGCTGCGGCGACGACGGCAGGCAGTTCGTCAACAATGTTCTGGTGCGCACCATCCCGGCCGAGGGCTGGGCCTATCTTCAATGGCGCAACGGGCAAAGTCTTGTGCCGTTGGATTGGCAGCGGCTCTTTCTTTTCGGGCGCGCCGAAGAGGGGGCAACGGCTTGATTCCCCTGGTTTATCAGGAACCATGCTCACTAACATAGTCGGCTATATGTTGTTTCCGTCCGGTCCGGGCCCGTCAGGCGAAGAGCACGGGCCGGAGCAGGGTGGCGGCGATGGTCCACATGGTCAGGCAGACCATGCCGTCCAAAATGCGCCAGGTCAGATCGCGGGCGAACAGCGGGGCCAGGACCTGCCCGCCCAGGCTCAGGCACAGGAACCAGGTGAACGAGGCCGCGAAGGCCCCGAGCCCGAAGATATAGCGCGCCCCGCCCGGGAAGCGCCCGCTGACCGAGCCCATGAGCACCACCGTGTCCAGGTACACGTGCGGATTGAGCAGGGTCACCGCCAGGGTCAGCGCCAGGGTGCGCCGGAGGCCCGGGTCCACTTCCCGCCGCGCTTCCATGGAGCCGCCGCGCATTGCCGCGCGGAACGCCCCCAGGCCGTACCAGACCAGGAACGCCGCGCCGCCCCAGGCCGCCGCCAGCCCCAGGGTCGGATTGGCCGCCACCGCCGTGCCCACGCCGGTCACGCCCAGGCCGATGAGCAGCCCGTCGCACAGGATGCATAGGGCCGCCACCGCTAGGTGATGGTTTCGCCGCACTCCCTGAGTCAGCACGAATGCGTTCTGCGCCCCGATGGCCACGATCAGGCCGCCTCCCATGGCATACCCCTGGATAAATGGTGTCATTGTTTTCGCCTCCGGCGCACCCCATCCCTTTTCCCTTCCTAAACTTTTGGGTGCCGCTTCGCGGGCAGAGGGGGACGGGGGGTTGGGTTGTTGTTCCGGGTGGTTGTAGGGGGTGTGGGATAGTTGTGTAAAACTAATTGTTTTCATATTGGATTAGAATTGCTAATAAGCAAACATGCTGGATTACAAACTGGTCGAGGCCTTTGCCGCCGTGGTCGGGGAAGGCGGATTCGAAAAAGGGGCGCGGGTCCTGCATCTGACCCAGGGGGCCGTTTCCCAACGGGTCAAGTTGCTGGAGGAGCAGGCCGGGTGCGTGCTCCTGGTGCGTTCCTCTCCACCCCGGCCCACTGCTGCCGGACAAGCCATGCTCAAGCATTTTCGCCAGGTCAGGCGGCTCGAAGAGGATCTGGACAGCGGTCTCGGCCGGACCGGCGCCGGGTTCGACACCCTGGCTGTGGGCCTTAACGCCGACTCCCTGGCCACCTGGTTTTTCCCGGCCGTCAACGAGTACCTGGACGCCAAATCCGTGCTCCTCGATTTGTCCGTGGACGACCAGGCCGAAACCCTCAAGCTCCTCAAGGCGGGAGAAGTCCTCGGCTGCATTGCGGACCGCGCCGAACCGGTCCAGGGCTGCCGGGTGGAATACCTCGGCGATATGGATTACAGATTGTATGCGGCAAAGTCATACAAAACGAAATGGTACAAGAACGGGGCCGTGTTGGAGAATGTCGAGGCGGCTCCGATCCTCGTTTTCAACCGCAAGGACATCATGCATGAGGTCTTGCTGGCCGAGGCCTTGGGCCAGCCCCCCCTCCTGCGTTCGCCCTTTTACCTGCCGTCGTCCGAGCGCTTCGCTCCGACTATCACCTCAGGCCGGGTGTGCGGTATGCTCCCGGACCAGCAGGCCGCGCCATATCTGGAGCGCGGCGAGCTCGTCGATCTTTTGCCCGGCCACGTCTTCACCGTGCGCCTGCACTGGCAGTGCTGGAATCTCGAATCCGCCCGTCTGGCCGGGTTCACCGAGGCCCTGGTTCGCGGGGCACGCGCCCTGCTCACCGTGCGTCCCTAGGTTTGCCCATCCGGTGCCTTTATTGTATTCAGCGAAAAACCCTCAAGGAGTCTCGCATGAAACGATTCGGCCTGGCCCTGGCCTTCCTCTCCCTTTTTTTCGCCTACGGCTGTTCCAAGGCGTATTATTCCACCATGGAATCCATGGGCTACGACAAGCGTGAGATCCTGTCCGACCGGGTCGAGAACGCCCGCGAATCCCAGAAGGACGCCAAGGAACAGTTCGCTTCGGCCCTGGAGCAATTCAAGTCCGTGGTCAATTTCGACGGCGGCAAGCTCCAGGAAGTCTATGAGGACCTCAACGGCGAATACGAGGACTGCAAGGATCAGGCGGACGACGTCAAATCCCGGATCGACTCCGTGGAAGACGTGGCCGACGCCCTGTTCGAGGAATGGAACGACGAGATCAAGCTCTACACCAACGCCACCTTGCGCCGCTCCAGCCAACAGAAGCTTGCGGCCACCAAGAGGAAATACAACGTCCTGATCAAGGCCATGCGCAACGCGGAAAAGAAGATGTATCCCGTGCTCAACGCTTTCCACGATCAGGTTCTCTATCTCAAGCACAATCTCAACGCCAAGGCCGTCGCCGCTCTCGAAGGCGAGTTGACCTCCATCCGCTCCAATGTGGATACGCTCATCAAGGAAATGGACAAATCCATTGCCGAGGCCGACGCCTTCATCAAGACCCTGGAATAGGACCGGCACAACGAGACGGAAAAGGGCCCGCGGCATATGTCGCGGGCCCTTTTTTTTAGGAATTATCTCCTCAACTCCCGGGGGAAAACCAGGCGTTGAAAGCCGCTTTGCGGCGAAAAGCAAAATGATTTCGCCTCCGGCGGGCAAGGACTCGCGCCCTTGCATTCCGTTTTTGCGCCTTCGGCGCGATCTTTTTTCTCCGAGGACCCTCTGTTTTCCCGAGAAGCCGCCGGAGGGCGCGCGGTCATGGCATCCTACCGCCCGCCCGTCTCCTTTTCGCCATACAGGGCGTAATACCCGCTGGGCACGACGACCAGGGTGAACAGGGTCGAGGCGACCAGGCCGAAGATGAGCGCCCAGGCGAGGCCGGAGAAGATGGGGTCGAGGGTGATGGGCCATGCGCCCAGGGCCGTGGTCAGGGCCGTGAGCACGATGGGCCGCATGCGCACGGCGCCGGACTGGACGATGGCTTCCTTGAGCGGCTTGCCGTCCTCGACCTCGGACTGGATGAATTCGATGAGCACCAGCGAGTTGCGGATGACGATGCCGCCCAGCGCGATCATGCCGATCATGGAGGTGGCGGTGAAGAATACCGGGTCGCCGAACCCGCCGACAGTGGTGCCCGCCACGAGGTTGAGCAGCCAGAATCCGGGGAGGATGCCGAGCAGGGTCAGGGGAATGGCGGACATGATCAGCAGGGGCATGACGAACGAGCCGGTCTGGCCCACGAGCAGGATGAAGATGCCGATGAGCGCGGCGCCGAAGGCCAGGCCGAGGTCGCGGAAGACGTCGAGGGTTATTTTCCATTCGCCTTCGCCCGCCCATTGGGTGGTCAGGCCGGGTTGCAAGGGGTTCCGCTTCAGCATGGACTGGAGGTCGATGACGGCCTCGCCGGGCGGGATGCCCGCTGTTTCGGCGTAGACATAGGCCACGCGCCTGAGGTTTTTGTGATAGATGGGCTGCTCGGTCGGGACTTCGCGGAAGGAGCCGAGTTCGGCCAGGGGGACCATGGCTCCGGAGGCGGTTTTCATGCGCAGTTCGCCCAAGGCGTCGGGCCCGGTGCGCAGGGGCACGGGCAGGACCAGGCGCACGGGCAGGGGCTGGCGTTCGTTGGGCAGATGCACGTTGGCCGGGGTGGAGCCGGACAGGGCCATGCGCAGGGTCTCGACCACATCCGCGGTGGTCACGCCGTGCAAGGCGGCCTTTTCCTTGTCCAAGACGAAATCGTACATGGTCCGGTCGGTTTCCGAGGAATCGTCGAGGTCCACCAGGCCGGGCAGGGTTCCCATGGTCGCTTCCACATGGCGCGCGCCCTGGATCAGGGCGTGGTAGTCCATGCCGGGCGTGCCGTAGATCTCGGCGGTCAGGGTGGCGATGACCGGCGGGCCGGGCGGGGTTTCCACGATCTTCATGCGCACGTGGTTCCGGTCGGCGATGGCCTGAAGGTCGTTGCGCAGCCGCAGGCCGATGGCGTGGGACTGCATGGAACGTTCGGACTTGTCCCGCAGGTTGACGCGGATGTCGGCAAGGTTGGCCTGTTCGCGCCAGTAGTAGTGGCGGACCATGCCGTTGAAGTCCATGGGCGAGGGACGGCCGCTGTAGGTCACGAAATCGGTCACCTCGGGCACGGTGCGCAGATAGGCCTCGAAGTCGCGCACGGCCCGGTCGGTTCGTTCCAGGGTGGTCCCCTCGGGGAGGTCCACGAGGATCTGGAATTCGTTCTTGTTGTCGAAGGGGAGCATCTTGAGCGGCACCATGCGCATGAGCACCAGGGCTCCGCACAGGCCGAGCCCGGCCAGGATGCCCAGCAGGAGCAACCGACGGTTGCGCGCCCGGTTCAAGAACGGGGTGATGGCCGCGCCGTACCAGCGCTGGAGCCGGGAGGGCCGTTTCGCGGCCGTGTCTTCCTCGGGGGCGTTTTTTTTGAATTTGCGGTTGCGCAGGAGCAGATAGGCCATCCATGGAACCACGGTCAGGGCGGCCACGGTGGAGAAGGACACGGTCAGGGGCACGTTGGCGGCCATGGGGGCCATGTACGGGCCCATCATGCCGGTGATGAAGAAGAGCGGCGCGAAGGAGACGATGATGGCCAGGGTGGACAGGATGACCGGGGGCAGGACCTCCTTCACGGCGGCCAGGGTGGCTTCAAGCGGGTCGCGCAGGCCCATGCGGATGTGCCGCTGGATGTTGTCCACGTTGGTGATGGGGTCGTCCACCACCAATCCCAGGGAGAGGATCAGGGCGAAGAGGGTCACCCGGTTGATGGTGTAGCCCAGGAGATAATTGACGAACAGCGCGAGCGAGAAGCTCATGGGCACGGCCAGGGCGACCACCAGAGCCTCGCGCCAGCCCAGGGTGAAGGCGAGCAGGGCGATGACCGTGATGATGGCGAAGAGCAGGGAGGAGAGCAGGTCGTTGACCTTGGCGTGGGCGGTCTGGCCGTAGTCGCGGGTCACGGTCGGGGTCACGCCCTCGGGCAGGACGTCGCGTTCGAGTTCGTGGGCGCGCTTGATGACCGCGTCGGCCACGCCCACGGCGTTGACGCCCTTTTTCTTGGACAGGCCGAGGGTCACGGCGGGCCGGGAGACGTCCTCGGGCTGCTTGCCGAGCCCGGTCATGTACAGGTCGGAAAAGCCGATGCGCGAATAACTGGTCGGTTCGGCCGGGCCGTCGATGATGTCGGCCACGTCGCGCAGGTACACGGGCTTGTGGTCGAACACGCCGACCACCAGGGAGGCGGCGTCGTCGGCGGACAGGAGGAAGGATTCGCTGACCACCGGGGTGTCCTTGTCCCCGGACACAAAGTGCCCGGCGGGCAGGGAACTGTCCGCGCCCCGGAGGGCCTTGGAAATTTCCTGGGGCGAGACGTGGAATCCGGCCATGCGGTCCGGGTGCAGCTCCACGCGCACTTCGCGCGAGCGGCCGGAGTACAGGCGCACGCGGGAGACGTCCTCGACCTCGGCCAGCCGGTGAAAGAGTTCCTCGGCCATGCGCCGCAGGTCGAAATCGGTGTATTGCCCGGCATGGTCGTGGTCCGCATGCAGGGTCAGGGTGACGATGGGCACGTCATCGATCTCCACGGGCTTGACCACCCAGCCCGAGACCACGGACGGCACCATGTCCTGGTTTTTCATGATCGTGTTGTACAGCTTGATGAGCGAGTCCTCGCGGTTCTCGCCCACGTAGAAGCGCACGGTCACGGCGGTTTGGTCCTTGCTCGACGTGGAATAGACGTACTCCACCCCGTCGATCTGCCAGAGCAGGCGTTCCAGGGGCGTGGTCACGAGCTTTTCCACCTCTTCGGCGGACGCGCCGGGCACCTGGACCAGGACGTCGGCCATGGGCACCACGATCTGGGGCTCCTCCTCGCGCGGGGTGACCATGATGGCGGCCGCGCCGACCAAAAGCGAGGCCAGGGCCAGGATGATGGACATCTGCGAGGTCAGGAAATAGCGGACAAAGGACGGCAGGACGCCCCGGACCCGGGATTGATCGGGCTGCATCAGCGGACTCCCTCCGGGGTCAGCCCCACGGTCTCGCCGCCGGACAGGCCGGACAGGATCTCGATCTTGCCGTTCACGGCCGCGCCCGTGCGCACGTAGACGGGATGCCACGCCTCGCCGCTCTGGATCATGACGGTTTCAAGCTGGCCCACGCGGTGGACGGCCGCCTTGGGCACCAGCACGGTCTCCCGTTCGCCCAGCGGCACCAGGAGCCGCCCGAACATGCCGGGATACAGGCCGGGCCGTTCGGGCAGCCGGACCTTGACCAGGAAGGAGCGGGTCATGGGGTCGGCCAGGGGCTCGATCTCCTGGACCACGCCGGTCAGCGGCTCCCTGTCGGCCAGGGCGCTGATGTCCACGGATAGGGAATCGCCGAGCTTGACGCGCCCGATGAGCGCTTCGCGGACCATGGCCTCAAGGTGCAAGGACCCGCCCGTATGCAGGGTCAGCAACTCCTTGTTGGGAAAGGCCAGGTCGCCCGGCTCCACCAGCCGCTTGGCCACCTCGCCCGATTCCTGGGCGGTGATGGTCGTGTAGCCCAGGTCGATGTCGGCTTCCTGAACCACCTTGCCCGCCTCGCGGGCCTGGGCCTCGGCTCCGGCCACGCCCTGCTCGGCCCGGCTCAACGCGGCCTTGGCCTGGAGGTAGGTGGATTCCGCCTTTTCCACTTCCTCGGCCGTGACCACTTTTTGCTCGAAGAGTTGGTTCATGCGCCGATACGTGGATTCGGATTTGGCGTACGCGGCCTTGGCGGCGGCCAGGGCGTCGCGCGCCTGGGCCGTCATGCTCCGGGCCGAGGACCGCGCCTGCTTCAGGCGTTCCAGCCGGGTCTTGGACGCGCGGCTGTCCAGGATCACCAGCTTGTCGCCCTTGGCTACCCGGTCGCCGGGCCGGACCAGAATCTCAAGCACCCGGCCCGTGACCTGGGCTTCCACGCGGATATCGGTCTTGGCCTGGACCGTGCCCACGGCGTCGAACAGGCGCGGCAACACCGTTCGCTCGGCCACGGCCGTGGCCGAGGGTTCGTATCCCGCGCCCCTCTTGGCCGCTACGGGCGCGTCCTGCCCGCAGGCCGCCAATGCCGACACGGCCAGGACGATTGACAATATATTCATGATTATTTTTCGCATGGCCCATTCCATAGCACACAACCCCCCGTCCCCGCCACGATGAAGATGGAGAGGGGGTGCCTCAAGTGCCGGGAGGAGGGAAGGAAAAAGGAGGAAGGGAAAAATCGTTGCGGAAGGCGTTGCGTCCATCGGGGACGCCCGGCGTTTCGGAAATCGGGCATAAAAAAAGTGCGCTTGCCGGTTTACCCGGCGGTCCCTGGCCTGTTGCCTCGGGGGTCCATGCGCACACTATGCTTTGCGGGGGCGCGACTCGTTTCGCTGTTTTATGGTTGTTGAGAGGATCAATTCGCTGCACCCTCCGTTGGTGTTTATCGGGTATATGTCATGGGCCACTCCCTTGCGGGCATATCCCTTATGGCCATCTTTGGCACTATAGAAGTAAGCATCCGGACGAGTTTGTCCAGAGGGGGATCGCGAAAAATGGATGGCGTAGGCATCGGTTCCCGGCAGGTAACCGGGGCACTGCGGCGTGCCTTCTTGTCCCGTCGGCCAGGCGTGCTATACTCGGCCATCCAACCGAAAACCACAGGAGACTTGACGCGATGATCACCATCGATACCCGAAAATGCAATCGTGACGGACTCTGCGCCCGGGCCTGCCCCGTAAACCTGATCAAGGCGGACGGCGGGGAGATTCCCGAGGAGGTCGACGGGGCCGCCGAGCGGTGTATCCGGTGCGGGCACTGCGTGGCCGTGTGTCCGACCAATGCCCTGACCAACGATCTGACGCCCGCCGGGGAGTATCTTCCCGTGCCCGAAGTTCGGCCCGACGCCGAGGCCATGGAGAACCTGCTCATGGCCCGGCGCTCCGTGCGGGACTACCGCAAGGCCCCGGTGCCGCGCGAACAGTTGGAGCGGCTGCTGGAGACCGCCCGGCGCGCGCCCACGGCGTCCAATTCCCAGAAGCTTTCCTGGACCGTGATCCAGTCCCCGGAACAGCTCGACCGCGTGCGGGAGTACGCCTTGAAATGGCTCGCCAACGATCCGATGCGCTCGCGGTATGTGGAGGCGGCCAACCAGGGCAAGGATGTGGTCCTGCGCACCGCTACGACGCTGCTCGTGGCCCACGGTCCGAAAGACTATTTCTGGACTGCGACGGACAGCGCCATCGCCCTGACCTACGTGGAGCTGCTGGCCGCGGCCATGGGACTCGGCACCTGCTGGGGCGGGCTGGTCACTCTGGCCAGCGTGGACATCCCGGACATGCTGCCGATCCTGGGCGTGCCCGAAGGATGCAAGGTGGGCGGCGCGTTGATGCTGGGGCGGCCCCGGCAGAAACACCATCTCGTGCCGCCCCGGAATCCGGCGCGGGTCGCCTGGCTGTAGGAAGAAAACGCATGTGGCCCTCCCTCGGGAGGGCTACTTCACCCGTTTGACCACGGCCCCGGTCTCGCGGTTCGGGTTGAGCTCGTAGATGCGGTCCGCGGACCCGGCAAAGAGGTCCAGCGGGTGATGGCTGATGACCAGGAGTTGCAATTCCAGACGTGCGGCGATTTCCTGGATGAGCTTCATGAGCTTGGGGATCAGGCCGGGCTTGAGCCAGCAGTCCTGCTCGTCGAGGACCAGGAAGGGCCGGTGCGAGGCCTCGGGCAGTTGGGACAAGGCGATGAGCCGCAGCCCCACGGACAGGATGTTGCAGACCGAGCCGCCCTGGCCGCTCATGATATCCTCGATCTCGTCCTCGCGGCCCTGATTGCGGATCAGGAAGTGGATCTGTAGGCGGTTGTTCTTGACCTCGCGTTCGGTGACGACAACCCGGTCCTGGCCCAGTATCTCACGGATGGCGTGGGTCAGATTGGCCTCCACCTCGTCGAGGATGCGTCCGAACAGGGCGGTCGAAAGCTCCTCCAGGGTGTCGCTCGCCCGGGGGGCGAGGTCCAGGAATCCGCGCACCTCGGCGAGCCGGCGGCGCACCCGGCCGTGCTCGGCGTGCCATTGTTCGCCCAGGGCGGACAGGCGGTGCAGACGGCCCTCGGCATGGCGGCGGGTCCGGCGCAGTTCGTCAAGGTCGGCGGGCTGGGTCACCTACTCGCCCTCCACCGCGTTTTCCACCTGGGCAAGGTCTGCTTGCACCTGTTGGATATGTTCGCGGTACTTGGATACAACTTCTTCGTTTTGTTTGCGTTTTTCCTCAAGAAGCTGTTGCAGTTCCTTGAGGTCGCTGGTTCCGTACTCGGCTTCGGCCTGGCTCTTCAGGGTTTCGAGCTGGTGGGTGAGCTGGGCCACGGCCTCCTCGGTGCGCACCTTGCGGTCGCGCAGTTGCTCGTATTGGCGGCGCAGGGCGTTCAGCTCCTGCTCCACCCGGGCGTCCCGGGTTGTCCCGGTCTGGTTGGAGTTGCTATTCACTGTCTATGACCTCCTCGTAGAGTGCCCAGATGAGTTTGCCTTCCGGGGTTTCGCTGCTCAGATTCTCGGTCAGGAACTGCTTCAGGCCCGTGCCCTCGTGGGTGCGCTGCCAGGCCAGCCGTTCCAGGCCCTTGATGAAATTGGATTCGCCTTCGGTCTCCTGCTCCTCGGGGGGCAGTTCCTGGTTTGGGAAGACCTGGCCGAAGGGCAGGTGCGGAACCACCCATGGTTCCAGTTCCGCGCGGCCGGGCGCCCATACGGCGGCGCAGGGCTCGCGGGTCATGGACCGCCGCGTGAAGGTCAGCCGGGTGATGTTGCCGGGGTTGGCCCAGGTGGTCCGCCCTTTGGTCACCGTGGGCTGGGGCCGGTGGATGTGGCCGTTGATCAGCCAGTCAATGCCCGGCAGTTCCCTGATGGAATAGGCCTTGTCGATGAACTCCGGGAACCGGATGTTGTGGTGGGTCAGCCAGACCACGGTTTCCGGGTCGTCCGCCCCGTGCTCGTATCCCTTGGGAAGGGGCGTTCCGTCCGGGCTGGCGCCCACCAGGACCGGGCCTTCCGGGGTGTCCAGAACGAATTGCGGCCCGTCTTCCTTCATGAGCCGGACCGCGCCCGCGCTTTCGAGCACGGCCAGGGACACGTCGTCGGTGAAGCGCGACTGGTACTTGTCGTGGTTGCCCACCAGGGCGAATACGGTTTGGTCGCCGGTGCGGCTGCCGAACAGGCGGATCAACTCCACAAGCATGCGGTTGGAGTTGTCGCGCGGCCAATGGAACAGGTCGCCGAGCAGAACGAAGGCCATGCCGAGTTCGTCGGCGCGGTGGAGGCAGGCGGCCAGTTTGGCCAGAATCTGGTCGAGGTATCCTTCGAGCCGCTGGCCCGGCGGATGGTCGGCCAGGTGCGGATCGGCCACCAGGAACAGGCCGTTGCCCTTGATGTGTTCAAGCGCCATGGCGACACCCGTGGTCCAGGAATGAATCGGCGGTCAGGTCGCCGCCGCAGACCGGGCAGCAGCCGAGGGCGCGGATGCGCTCCTCCAAGGCGACCACAACGGACTGCAAATCCGCTTCCAATCCATCCAGCTCGGCCTGACGGCTGGAGATTTGTGTTGTTAATCCGGCAAACTCAGTGACCATTGCAGTGAGATCCCCCAGGGGGTGCGGCCGGGACGGTTCCGCAATCGACCCCAAGGCCGTTTCCAGACGGGCGAGCCGTCCGGATCGGGCGCGCAGGACCAGCAGTTCGTCCACCATGGCGGTCAGGCGGGCGGTGTCCGCCAATGCAGGGGGATCGGCTAGCCCGGCCAGGACCGTCCGTTGGTCGGCGTCCTTGCGCAGGGCCGTGCGGGTGGCGTCGAGGTCGTGGATGAGGCGGCGCAGCGGGCCGGTGTCCACGGCGGCGGGCGGCACCTGGAGTCCGGCCAGGGGACCGGCGGTGCGTTCGGCCCGGGCGAGGTCGGCGTTCACCGCATCCATGGAGGTAATGTGCCGTTTCAGGCGGTCCACGTCCCGGACCGGCGGCGGGGGCTGGACCCCTTGGAGCGCTTCGCCAACGGCCCGTTCGCGGGCCAGGGCTCCGGCCAGGTTGCCGAACTCGGCCAGGGCCGCTTCCAGGGCCGGGGTTTCGCGTTCCAGGCGGACGGCATGGCGTTCCAGCTCTTCGGCTTCGTCCATGCGCCGGGCGATGTCCGGCAACGGAGCCAGGCGGTCGAGGTCGTCGGCCGTGCGGCCGATCCGGTCGGTCAGGTCGCGCTCTTCGCGCTTTGCGTCGCGTACGCGCATCTTGAGGGCGTTTTGCATGGCCAGCAGATGGGCGGACTCGGTGGAGGCGGCAAAGAACTCGGCCATGACCGAATCGGGCTGGTTGAGGAGAAATACCGGGTCACGCTGGTTGCCGAGATGCACATCCACGGAGTCCTTGCGGGTTTCGAGCTCCACCTGGTCCAGACGCAAGGCTTTGGCCACATCCTCGGGCACGCGCCCCTGGAGTTTGTGGTACTCCTCGGGTTCTTCGGCCCCGGGCGCCCACAGTTCATATTTGGCCCATCGCTTGGTGCGCACCCAGGCCACGCGCGTGCCGTCATCCACCTCCACCTCCACGCGCGCCTCCTTGGCCCCGTGACGGATGTACAAGGCCGGGTTGGGGCTGCGCACCGGGTTGGTGGCCAGGCAGCGCAACGCCTCGACCACGGCGGACTTGCCGGTGTTGTTCGCGCCGGTCAGGATGGTCACGCCGGGCCCGAGCTCAAGCTCGGTATGCTCGTGGGCCATGAAGTTATCGATAACTATTTTAGTAATCATCTATTGTGGATATCTCGGCTTATCCTTGAGTTTCCGATAGTGGTCACCGGGCCGCATTCGCGCCTCTTTCCGTTGTTGGCCCGCCAGACGTCGGCCAGTTTGCCGGGCATGCCGTGGACCTCGCAGGGAAATTCCGCGCATTGGAAACAGTCGTCCGCACCGTGCTCCTTGGCGCAGCCCGCCACCGTGCAGCTCTGGAACAGGCTGCCCCCTCCCGGCATCCGATGCGCGACCCTTCGGCCAGAAAATCGAGCAGTCCGGCAAAGTCCGCATACTTGGCGAAGGCCGGGTTCATGGGCTCGAACCGTTTGGCGTAGGCCGCGAAGTTCGGCCCGAGGCGGTCGCGCAGTTCGCGTCCCGCCCGATGTATGGGGCCGTCCGCAAAGACGGCGCACGAGCCGCAGAGCAGGCCTCATGGGGCAAGCCTGGATTTGACGAATTCGTCCTCGTCCGCAAGGTAGCCGTGTTCCCGGAGAATGGAAAGGGCGGTCTCGGCTGCGAACACGGCCATGCGGTAGCATTCGCGGCGCAGATTCTCCCGCCGGTAGCGCTCCTGGTCCTCCGGGTCGGCGAAGTCGCACTGAATCAACTCATAACAGTTGATGGACCCGAACCGGTCGTCGAACCGGGAGAGAAATTCCTGGATCAGGGCGTAGCATGCCTCGTGGTCCCCGCCCGCCTTTTCGCGCCCGGCGTACAGGCCCATGCCCAGGAGCGCGCCGGATACGGCCCCGCACTGGCCTCGGGTGCGCGACAGGCCGCTGCAAAATCCCGTGGCCGCGCGGACAAGGTCTTGACACTCCCGGCCACCGGCCTCGGCCACCACCTGGACCACGGATTCGGCGCACAGGAGCTTCCCGTCCCCGAAGAGTTCCGGCAGCCGGGTCTTTACGAAATCGCTCGCCATTTATTCCCCCTCCTTGGGGTTGCAGTCCAAAAACGGACAAAATTCCAGGGCCTGTCCGCTGACGCGGGTGTTTGGCCCGTCGCCCTCGTGCAGGATCAGCGGCGGTTCCACGCGGAGCCCCTGCGCGGCCGCCTTGACCGTTTCCACGAGGACCATGCGCGCTTCCTGGTCCGCTTTGCCGTGGACCAGGCGCATGCGTTTGGGGGTCAGGCCGACCCCGGCCAGATCGGCCAGGAGTTCCGGCAGCCGCTCGGGCAGATGCACGAATGCGAATCGTCCGCGCGTCTTCAGGGCCGTGGCCGCGCATCGGGCGAATGCGGCAAAGGTCCCGGCCCCTTCGAAACGGGCGTTTTTGCGCTCCTCGTCCGCGCTCGGCCTGCCCTTGCCGAGCTTGCGATAGGGCGGGTTGGCCACCACGAAATCCACGACCTGTTCCGGCCGCCAGTCCGCCACATCGCCAGGAGTTACCGTAAACTTGTCGGTAAAGTGCAGATTGATCGCGTTTTCCGTGGCAGACGCCACGGCGCGGGGGTTCAGCTCTACCCCGGTGAGGGCCAGCCCAGGCTGACGAAGGAGCAGGGCAAGGCCCACCACGCCGCAGCCGCACCCCAGGTCCAGACCTGTCTGGCCGCGGGCGACGTTGACGAAGGAGGCCAGGAGCAGGGAGTCCAGGGAGAACCGGTACCCCCCTTGGGGCTGGACCAGTCCGCGCGGAAAATAGGCGCGCCGTTCGAGGATCGACCGACTGTCCACGCCGCTCATTTGGCCCCCATGCGTTTGCGCCGCAGCCAAGAGCGGAACATGTCCGCGAACAGGCGGGCTTCCTTCAGGCCGAGGGCCAGGGACAGGAACATGTACACGGCCACCCAGACCGGGATGAGCGCCACCCACCACGGATTCCAGCCCGCAGTCAGGTACGCCCCCGCGCCGATGAGGGCGGAGAGTGGCAGGATGCGCAGGGCGGCCCCCAGGGGCATGGGCGACGAGCCACGTTTGCGGGTCAGGAGCGCAAAGAGCAGCCCGAAATTAAGCAGGGAGGATGCGCTTACGGCCAGGGCCAGTCCCACATGGGCCAGGGATTGCATGAGCAGCACGCCCAATCCGACGTTGACCGCCAGGCAGGCGATCGCGATCTTGACCGGGGTGCGCGTGTCCTCCAGGGCGTAGAACCCCGCCACCAGGGGCCGCGACAGGGCGATGAACGGCAGTCCGGCCGCATAGGCTACCAGGGCGTTGGCCGTGGCCGTCACCGCCGCGGGCGTGAACGCCCCGCGCTCGAAAAGCAGGGCGATGACCGGGGAGCTCAAGCCGATGAGCCCGGCGGCCGCAGGCAGGCTGATGAACAGCGTCAACCCCAGCGAGGCGGACAGCGCTTCGTCGTATTCCTCCATCTCTCCCTTGGCCGCCAGCCTGGACAGGGAGGGCAGGGCCGCCGTGCTGATGGCGATGCCGAACACCCCCAGCGGGAACTGGACCAGCCGGTCCGCGTAGTAGAGGTAGGACACGGACCCCACCGGCAGGAACGAGGCCAGCAGGGTGCCGAGCAGGATGTTCAATTGATACACGGCCGCTCCGAAAACCGTGGGCAGCATGAGCATGCCCATGCGGGCCACGCCCCGGTTGCCCCAGGACCACGGTCCGCGCCAGGAAAATCCGGTGCGCCGAAGAGACGGCTGTTGCAGCAGCCACTGGGCCGCGCCGCCAACGAGCACCCCGTAGGCCATGCAGTAGGCCACGTTGAATCCGGCGAACCAGCCGAACAGGGCCGCCCCGATGAGCGACAGGTTCAGGGCCACTGGGGCCAGGGCCGGAGTCAGGAAATGATTGCGCGAGTTGAGGATGCCCATGCACAGGGCCACGCCGCAGATGAGCACCACATAAGGGAAGCAGATGCGCACCAGATCCACGGTGACCGCGAACTGCGCGTGGTTGTCCAGGAAGCCCGGGGCGATGGCCATGGTCAGCGGCCGGGCCAGCAGCTCCACGACCACGGTGATCCCGACCAGCACCACGGCCAGCCAGATCGCGGCGGACCGCGCCATGGCCTGGGCCGCCTCTTCCCCCTCCTCCTCCATGAGCCGGGAATAGATGGGGATGAAGGCCATGGTCAGGGAACCTTCGCCGAACAGCCGCCGCAGCAGGTTGGGAATGCGGAAGGCCACGAAAAAGGCGTCGGCGAACAACCCCGCGCCCAGGGTGAAGGCCACGATGATGTCCCTGACGAACCCCAAGATGCGCGAGACCAGGGTGGCTCCCGCCACCACCGCCGCGTTCCGGGCTATGCGTCTGCCGTGATCGCCCACTTGATCCACCATCCGCACTCGTTTTGCCGCCATCGGATTTTTTGCACAGGACAACCTTTGGAAATTTTATGGGGAATTGCGCCATTCGCTGAAAAGGCCGCCTCTGTCGACCGCCGCCAGCACGGTTGGTCCGGTGCCGGTGTGCCGGTCCATCCCCCGCCCCCATTGGCCGTCGCTAACTCGGCTCGGGGACCGGTCCCGCCCGTCCGACCGCAACCGCCTTTCGCAGACCGTTGCGGTTGCGGATTCATCGCCTGCGCTGGCACGCGGGGCAGAAGGTGGAGGTCCGGCCCGCCACGGTCACGGCCCTGAGCGTCTCCCCGCACGTTTTGCACGGTTCGCCTTTGCGTCCATACACGTTGAAGCTGTTCTGGAACGCTCCGGCGTCGCCGTGCGCGTTCACATAGTCTGAAATGGAACTGCCGTTTTCGGCAATGGCCTGCCGGAGCACGGCCTGTAACTCGGAGAACAGCCGGACCGCGTTGGCCCGGCCTACCCGGCTGCCTCGGGTCTCGGGGTGAATGCCCGCCCGGAACAGGGATTCGTCCGCATAAATGTTGCCCACACCCGCCACTACCGACTGATTGAGCAGCAACGCCTTGATGGCGCAATTGCGTCCGGTGACCCGTTCCGCCAGCACTTCGGGCGCGGTCTCCAGCGGCTCGGGCCCGGCCTTGCACAGGAAGTCCCAGCAGTCCAGCTCGCCCGCCGCAAAACAGCGCACGTAGCCGAACTTGCGCATGTCCGCAAAGAACAACAACGAACCGTCGTCCAAATGAAACAGGATGCGGTCATGCTTCTCCGCCGCGCGTGCCGGGCAGTGCACCACGCGGCCGGTCATCTTCAGATGAAAGGCCAGGGTGGACCCGTTGTCCAACTCCACGAGCAGGACCTTGGCCCGCCGCCGCACATGGGTGATGGTGCGGCCCAACACCTTGGGCGTCAGGGTTTCCTCGGGTTCGCTCAACCGCGTCAGCCCCGGGACCTCCACCGATACGATGGTCCGGCCCGTCGCCGATGCGGCCAATCCGCGCGCAATCACTTCCACTTCAGGTAGTTCCGGCATGGTTTGGTGAGTACCTGAAATCGGACCGGCTGAAAAGCGTTCCGCCCGGTTCTCGGATAAGAAGAGTCCCCGCCGGGGGGGTGCCCCAGGCCTCCGCGAAATCAACCGTTCCCCGCACGCCCCTGCCGTAGGCACCCGAACAATGCGACTTATATCGTTATCCCCTTCCCGTAGGCGAAAATCCGTGTGGTGAAAAAAGATCGCGCCGGAGGCGCAAAAATGGGATGCAAGGGCGCGTGTCCTTGCCCGCCGGAGGCGAAATCCTTTTGATTTTCGCCGCGAAGCGGCTTTCAATACCTGATTTTCCCCAAGGAGTTAAAGGGAAGGTTCCCCAAAAATGGAGAGGAGGTTCAGGGGGCAACCGCGATCTGCGGGCCGGGTTCCGACCGGCCGGTCTACGCTTCGGCCAAAGTGAACCGCCAGGCGCAGGCCCAGTCCTCCGGGTGGGGATCGGGCGGGCAGCCGATGCATTCGCAGCGCAATCGGGGGTCGATCTCATGGGCGAAGCCGGTGTACTCGGTGGTGCCGCCGGATTTGCAGGGGTAGTCGGGCAGGCCGCGCCGTTTGCGGGCGGTCTGCACGCGGCAGTCGGTCATGCGGAAGACGAGGGAAGTGGCGGTCTCTTCGGAAAATTCCCATTGGTTGAGGCGGCCGTACATGCGTGCGGCCAAAGCGGCCTTGAGCGCGGGGATGCCGCCGCGTTCCGGCAACCCGAGCGCGGCCTTGGCCCGGCGGGCCTCCAGGGGGGCGAACCGGGCCCAGCAGGTGTCGTTGATTCGTTTGGCCGCGTCCATTCCCGCCGATTTTTCCACGGCCTGGAACCAGACGCCGTCGGCGGCCAGCCAGCCCGTGCGCAGGGCCTGGGCGGCATTCGCCAGCACGGCCGGGGGCACCCCCGAGGCCAGCCCGTCGGTTTCCCGGCCCAGCGCTCGTTCGAGCTTGCCCTTCAGGATCGCTTCCAGCTTGTCTCCGGCCTCGCTTTCGGCGTCCAGCGCCGCGTCCAGTCCCAACTGATGCACGCTTTCGGCCAGCCACAGTCCGTAATGCGCCGACAACTGCCGGATGACACCGACCAATTCCTCCAGCCTGTTCGCATTCGTCTCGCTCACGGCAACCTCCCGGTTTTGGTCAGCACTACACGGGAAGCGGGCGTGGAGGCAAGGGACGCCTGCCGGGGAAAGCCCGGCGCGGCGGGTGCGGGCTAGTCGAGTTGGTCCAGATCCCAGGGCTTGCGCAGAAACATGCCGCTCTTCAGTTCGGGGTGGTCGCAGATGAGGATAGCCCGTTGCCCGGGGTGGGAGATTGCCGCTCCCTGGCCTGTTTCGTCTTCGAGGCCGTAATCCTCGGCGGAGATGTGGGGGCGGATCAGGCCGGGAACGAGGGCCTCCACGGGTTCGCCGGTATCCCAGCGCGCCTTGGTCTGGACGAGCCAGCGTCCCGAGGCCAGGGGAGAGAGGATGCGGGCGAGCACTGGGCGTTTTTCGGTCGGGTCGGGCGGCTGGGCGATGGGGCCGCGGCAGGCCGGGTCGAAGAAGCCGGTGGTCAGGGGCCGCGAAGCGGCGTTGACCAGCTCGGACAGGTATATCTCGGGTTGGAAACGGCCCGTGGCGGCGTGGTTGAGGGCGGTCTTGTAAGCGTCCACGACCTGGGCCAGATAGGCGGAACTCTTGGTCCGGCCCTCGATCTTGAGGGAGGCGACCTTCATGCGCCGGAACCATTCGATGTAGTGCAGCAGGCAGAGGTCTTCGGCGGCGAAGAATTTGGTCCAATTGTCGGTGTCGAGCGCGGCGGACAGGGCGCGGTCGGCCGGGGATTGCGAGGTCGAGCCGTCGTGGTCCGGTGTGGAGAAGGCGAATTCCTCGGGCGCGTCGAAGGTAAATTCCTCGGTGAACGGGTGGGAATACTCACGGATTTCCCAGAGCTTTTCACCGGGCCTGGTGCGCTCTTCGAAGGTCATGGACACGGGCCGGTATTCGTAGCGGCAAGGGTGCGAGCACTGGCCGAGATTGCCTGGCCGGTCGTTGAGCAGGGCGGACATGTAGCAGCGGCCGGACACGGCCATGCACATGGCCCCGTGCGTAAAGACCTCAAGCTCCATGGTGGGCATCTGTTTGCGGCAGGCGTCGAGCATTTCGCCCAGTTCGCTGGAGCGCAGTTCGCGGGCCACATTGACGCGCTTGGCCCCGTTTTCGCGCCAGAAGCGCACGGCCTCCACGTTGGAGGTGTTGGCCTGGGTGGAGATGTGCACCGGGATTTCGGGCAGTTCGCGCCGGAGCAGCCGGATGATGCCGGGGTCGGCGGCGATGATCGCGTCGGGCTTGAGTTCGCCCAAGGTCTCGATCTGTTCGCGCACGGCGCGCATGTGCGATTGGCGCGGGTATACGTTGAGGGTGTAGTAGAGCTTGACCCCGGCCTGGTGGGCGCGGGTTACGGCCTGGTCCAGGGCCTGGCGGTCGAACCCACCGGCGCCGGCGCGCAGATTGAGTCCCTCGCCGCCGAGATACACGGCGTCCGCGCCATACAGGATGGCGGTTTCGAGTTTTTCCATGTCCCCCGCGGGGGCGAGCAATTCCGGTATGAACGGGCGGGCATCGGGCATGAGCGCAGCCTATATGAAGGATGTGGGTTTCGCCAAGGGAAAGTGGGGGCGGACGTTAGACCGGCAGACCCTTGGCCCGCCGCGCCGCCTTCATCTTGTCGAGCAGTTCGTTGGGGATGTCCAGGTTGCCCCGGCCTACGCCGAGCTTGATTTCCGGCTTGTTGGTCCCGTGAAAGTCCGAGCCGCCGCTCTTGAGCAGCCCCAGCCGGTCGGCCATTTCGCCGTAGGCCTTGGTGTCGGCCGGGGAGTGTTCGGAGTAGTAGACCTCCATGCCGTCCAAGCCGAGATCCATAAGGCGGCGAACCATCTTTTCTGTCTCGGGATAGCTCAGTTTCAGCGCGAAGGGGTGGGCCAGGATGGACGTGGCTCCGATGTCGTTCAGGAGGGCAAAGGCCCGTTGGGGCGTGAGCTTGCGCTTGGGCACGTAGGCCCGGCCGTTGTCGCCGACCCAGACCTTGAACGCCTCGTCCATGGACGAGGCCACGCCCAGGGCCATGAGCTCCTGGGCAAAATGCGGGCGGCCGACGGTCCCTTTGGCCCGGGCGGCCACGGCTTCGTAAGTGATGTTCACGCCGAGCGAGCGCAGTTTGGCCACGATTTCGTGGTTGCGGTTGGCCCGCCCCTCGATGACCCAGTCAAAGGCCTTCTGCAATTCGTCGGCCCGCTCCGGCAGCCACAGTGCGACCACGTGGATCCAGCCCGTGCCTTCGGGGGATTCCAGGCTCAGCTCCGCGCCCGGGATGACCTCCACCCCGAGCCGTTTCCCGGCCTCCACGGCCTCGGCCACGCCCTGGAAGGTGTCGTGATCGGTGACCGCGATGGCGTCCAGCCCGCTTGCCGCAGCCAGTTCCACCAACGCCGTGGGCGACAGCGTCCCGTCCGAGGCCGTGGTGTGCGTATGCAGATCTATACTCATGGATAGTGCCCTGTCCGGTTGTCGGTTGTTTAAATTTCAAGGATACAGGCTCCGCGCCGGGAGGTAAAGCCCGGAACGGTTGCCAATGCCCGCGTCCAGGGCTATCCTGCCTCCGATCCAAAGGAGAACGCCATGACCCTGAACAAAGATTTGCTCGACATTCTGGCCTGCCCCCGGTGCAAAGGCGGCCTTGAACCCACTCCGGCCGGTGACGGCCTCGTTTGCCCCCAATGCAAGGTCGTCTACCCGGTCAAGGACGACATCCCCATCATGCTCGATGACCAGGCCGTTTCCGAAAAGGACTGGACTGGTTCAAAATAGCCGTCCGATTGCAAAAAGCGCAAACCGCCCTGCCGACATTTCCCGGCAGGGCGGTTTTTTTTGATGCCGCCGGATTCCGGAGGGTTCCACGCTCTCGGGGGAATCCTGTCCGCCGGAGCTGCTCCCGCCTTTTTTCGTTTGCGGAAAACAGGAAGGACGAATTTTTTTCCACAGGGAGTCTTGACGATCGAAAAAGGGTGGCTATTTTTGATTTCGAACGAACGAAAAGGAGGTGCCGTTCATGGTTATCGATTTCAATACGCTTTACAATTTCCCGTCCCGGATGGATCGTGTCTTTGAGGAAATGCTGCGATCGCCCATGGGCGACGACCGTCGTCTGGCCTACCCCCCGCTCAATCTGAGCAGTGACGACGAGAATATTTACGTCCGCGCGGAAGTGCCCGGAGTGACCATCGACGACGTGGAACTGACGTTGACCGACAAGACGCTGGTCATCAAGGGCGAGCGCACCGCCCCGGAAGGAAAATTCTATCGGCAGGAACGCCCGAGTGGTGTTTTCCACAGAGTTATAAACATCGGAGTGCCGGTGGACAGGGACAAAGTGGCCGCGACTATGAAGGACGGGGTCCTGACTGTGACGCTGCCCAAGTCCGAAGAGGTCAAGCCGCGCACCATCAGCATCGACGTTGCCTAAGGAGGGTGTCATGAACGAAGTCGCGAAGAAAGAGGAACGCAAGGAATTGAGCCGGTTCCGTCCGGCGACGGACATCCTGGAGCGCGAGGACGGCTTTCATATCTTCATGGACATGCCCGGCGTGAACAAGAGCGATATGGTCATTGATCTGGAAGAGGATGAATTGACCGTCACGGGCCGTTCGAACCAGTGCTCCGCCCCGGGGGAGAAATTCCTGGAGGCGCAGTTCGGCGAGTGCGAGTTCGTGCGCGCCATCTCCATCTCCGACATCGTGGACCGGGAGCACATCAAGGCCTCCCTGGAAAACGGCGTCCTGGAGCTGTTCCTGCCCAAGGTGGAGAAGGTCCAGCCCAAGCGGATCACCATCGAAGCGCAATAGTTTCGTTAGCCATTCCATTGAAAAGAGCCCCCGCGACTTCGGTCGCCGGGGCTCTTCGCGTTTCGGGGGGCAATGCGGCGCAGGACCGCCGGGAGCCGCTAGATGGCCCAGGTCTCGATATCGATCAAGCCCAGGCGGGCGGCGTAGCGGACAAGCTCCACTGAACTTTTGAGCCCGAGTTTCTTCATCAGGTTGGTGCGGTGGTTCTCCACGGTCTTGGGAGAGATGAACAATTGTTCGGCCACGTCCTTGGCGGTCAGGCCCTCGGCCAGCATGCGCATGACCTCCTGCTCGCGCGGAGTCAGGGTGGCGTAGGGATCGTCCGGGCCCTCGGAGGCGTCGCTCTTGGTCTGGAGCAGCTTGAAAATGACCTCCTGGGACAGGGCGCTGTCCAGGAAGAGGTTGCCGCCGGCCACGGTGTTGAGGCCCTTGATGAGCTGTCCGGCGGCGGATTCCTTGATGATGTAGCCGGTGGCCCCGGCGCGGAAGGCCTCGACGATGTAGTCGGCCTCGGAGTGCATGGAAATGATTACGAACCGGGTTGAGGGCAGTTCGTCCTTGAGTTCGCGGATCATCTGGATGCCGCTCTTGTCCGGCATGGAGATGTCCACCAGGATGATGTCCGGCCTGTGGTCCCGGGCCAGGGCGATGCCTTCCCTGCCCGTGCCGGCTTCGGCGCAGACCGCGAAGTTCTCATCCCGGCTGATGATGGTCTTGAGGCCCTCCCGAAAGAGAGGGTGGTCATCGACGATCATGATGTCCAAGGTATTCGCTTCCATGCTAGCCTTGTCTCCTCGCGCTTTCGATCGGTACTTTGAAGAGGATGCGCGTTCCGGTTCCGGTCAGGGTTTGGATCTCCATGGAGCCGCCGATGAGTCGTGCCCGTTCCTCCATGCTTTGCAGGCCCATGTGTTTTCTCTCGCCGGCCAGGGTCGGGCTCTCCTGCGTCGGGAAGCCCCGGCCGTTGTCCTCGATGCGGATGAGGATGTCCGGATGGCTTTTGACCATGCGGATGACGGCCTTGCTTGCCCCGGCGTGGCGGCAGATGTTCCTTACGGCTTCCTGCACCATGCGGTAGAGGTTGATTTCCACGTCAAACTCCAGGGAAATATTCTCAATTCCTGTGGAAAAAAAGTCAACGTCAAAGCCGTAGCGGTTTCCCGCTTCGTGGCACAGGTTGGTCAGGGCCTGAACCAGACCGAGCTGGTCCAGGGCCGGGGGCCGCAGCCCGTAGGCTATTTCCCGGACCGAGGCGATGGTGTTGCGCAGGACTTCGGCCACGGCCTCGCTCCGCCGGGTCAATTCCGGGTCCGCGCCCGGGTGGCCGTCGAACAGGGTCTCCATCTTGAGCATGATGGAGGACAGGTCCTGGGCCACGTTGTCGTGCAGGTCGCGGGAGATGCGCTGGCGCTCGTCCTCCTGTACGCGGATGAGCTGCTGGGTCAGGGCCTGGATGCGTTCCTGGGCCTTGCCGCGCTCTTCGGCCTCGGCCTTGAGCCGGACGTTGGCCTTGGACAGCTCGGCGGTTCGCTTGTGCACGCGGTTTTCCATTTGGGCGTGGGCGATGAGCAGTTCGGATTCGAGCGCCTTGTAGCGGGAGATGTCGGTCAGGATGAGCATCTGGGCCTCACGGCCGCCCCACATGATCGGCTTGACGCTCATGTTCACCCATTTGGTCCCGCCGCTGCCGGTCAGGATGCGGAAGGAGCCCAGCGACTCTTTCATTTCCCCGGAATCGAGGCGGGCAAACTGCATGGCGTGTTCGTCCCGGTCGTTGGGGTGGACCATGTCCATGAAATCCAGCCTGTCGAGATCCTGGATCGAGTAGCCGGAGATGCGCAGCATGGACTCGTTGACATAGCGGGGCGTGCCGTTCTGCATGACGATGACCCCTTCCTGGGAATTCTCGGCAAGCACGCGGTAGCGTTCCTCGGAATCCATGAGGGCCTCTTCGGCCCGCCGTCTGGGGGTGACGTCCAGCAGGGAGACGATGACCCGGGAGAGGGTGTCCTTGTATTCGTCCGGCACGAAGATGTGGGCCATGACCCAGATGGTGTCGCCGTCCAGGCGACGGTTGGTGATTTCGCCGCAGTATTCGCTGCCGCCCGAGGCTAACAGGACCATTTCCTCGGTGAAGGAGGCCATGGAGGATTCGGTCAGGACCTTGTCCAGATTGCCGAACAGGTCGTTCTTGGAGGCCGCCCCAAGCAGGGACAGGGTGGCCTTGTTGACGTCCACCACGGTGACCAGGGTGGTGCATTTGGCCAGAGCCTCGGGATTGTCGTAGAAAAATTGGCGGAAGTCGGTGACGCCCTGCTCCTTGAGTTCGTCGAAGTAGAATTTGAGCAGGGTCAGGTCCTCTTCCCACAGGGAGATGGGCGAGTCCTCGAACAGGGTGCGGAAACGGGCCTCGCTGGCCAGGATGGCTTCCCCGGCCTCCCGGCGCATGGTCACGTCCCGGGACACGCCCTGGAATCCGCAGGGCTGGCCCTTGTCGTCCAGAAGCCGCTTGATCACGGTCTCGGCCCAGAACGTTTGTCCGTTTTTGTGGACGTGCTCCAACTCCAGGCTGTTGATCAGGGTATAGTCGCCAGCCGCCTCGGCCTCGCGCCGTCGGGTCAGGGCCTCCTCGAACTCGCGCGCCGATAGGTCGGTGATCATCTTGCGGAAGGAACGCCCCTGCAATTCCTCAAGGGTATAGCCGCTGATGTCGCGGATGGACGGGGTGGCGTAGACCAGGCGGTAGTCGTCGTCCATGGTCCAGATGACGTCGGCGGTGTTTTCGGCCAGAAAGCGGTATTTCCCCTCGCTGGCCCGCAACCGCTCCTCGGCCTCCTTGCGCGCGGTGATGTCCGTGGCGATGCCTTCCACGGCCACGGGATTGCCGTTCTTGTCGCAGAGCAGGATCTGGCGCTGGCTGGCCCAGTGGACTTCCCCGGACTTGTGGATGAACTGGAATTCGAGTTCGTCGCGCACCTTGCCCGAGCGCAGCTCCTCCATGACCACATCCAGATAGTCGTGCCAGTCCGGGTGGACGATTTTGCGCACGAGCATGGGGCATTCCTGGTATTCTTGGAGAGTATACCCCGAGAAACGCTCCACGGACGGGCTCAGATAGTCGTAGAGCCCGGTGTACAGATTCAGGCGGAAGAAGATGTCGCTGGTGGATTCGGAGATGAAATTCAGGCTTTTCTCGGCCGCGCCCAAGGCCTCGCGCATGCGGATGATGTCGGACAGGTCCTGCTTGATGGCGATGACGTGGGTGACCTCGCCCGACTCGTCGAGGAGGGGATCGAACCATCCCTTGACCGTATGCAGGCTGCCGTCCCGGGCCCGGAGCACGTATTCCCCTTCCCAGGGGAGCCCCTTGCGGATGAAGGGCAGCACCTTTTTCCAATACAGCTCCCGGGTTTCCCGGGGCATGACCTGATCCGGAGACAGGCGCAGGACCTCCTTGACGCTGTCGTAGCCCCAGAGCTTGGCGTAGGCGTCATTGCCCCAGATGGGGACGAGATTTTTGTCGTGGATGGAGACGGCCATACCCGAGGCTTCGACCAGTCTTCGGAACAGAGAGGGGTCGTTGTCCACCAGCCGGTTGCGGGTCTCGGCGTCGGGAAGGGGTATGGAGTCGCGGTCGATTTTCACAAAACGTCCGGCAATGTGGAAGTGCTGTCCATGGCATTCAACGGTGAACGCACTCTAGCGTATTTATAAAACGAAGGGAAGACGGGTATGCCGGTTGGTCGGGTCGGGACCTATTTGAGGTTTTCGATCCAGGACGCGGCCAGGGAGGCGTGGTCGTCGGCCACCTGTTCCACCCAGGAGGAATGTTCGCCCTCGGCGTCGAGTACCTCCCGGCTGGTCTTGGCCGGGGCCACCACGATGGTGAAGGGACGCTTGTGCTTGTCGCGCAGGGTTTCCAGGAGGGTGATCAGGGGCCGCCATCGGGATGTATTCCGGCCGGTGACCAGCCAGAACACGGGCAGGTCCAGCTCCGCCAGGGTCGCGCGGCCCGGCACGTCGTCGGGAGCGAGGGCGTCGGTCAGCATGCAGACCAGAAAACGGGGCTTGGCCGAGGCGGCGGCCCGGATGGCCGCGGGCACGCCCGGTCCGGCTCCCCAGATGCCCGCCTTGTCCGCGCCTATGGACGGGTGGGCCGCCAGGAAAGCGAAGGCGGCCCCGGCGTCCTCGGCCAGTTCGTCGACGCCCGCCGGGGCGGGGGATTCGAGCCCGCAGCCGCGCGGGGTGAAGGTCAGGGCGGCCAGGCCGTGCATGGACAGGGTCCGGGTGAAGGCCTGGACCATGCCGGGGTCGGCGCAGCCCGGTCCGTGGAGGACCACCACACCCGCGTGATCCCCGTCGTAGGGCGGCCGCGAGAGCCGGGCCTGGATCTGTCCGGCCGGTCCGTCGAAGGCTATTTCCTCTTCGCGCACGTGCACCTTGACCGGATAATGGGCGATGCGGTCGTCGTCCGTCATCAGGATGAACCGCTCGATGCGGTCGTTCTTGGCCAGGAAGGTGACCGAGCCCGTGACCGGCTCGTCGGCGTACACGGACGGGCCGATGGTGTAGACGTACTTGCCGAAGGATTGCTTCAGGCGGCGCAGGGTCTTGTTCTTGGAATCGTAGATCAGGAAGCGTCCGTATTTGGTGTTGCGGGCGTCGATGATGGAGATGACCCGGTCGTCCTTGGCCCGGAACTGGCCGGAGAACTCTTGGGTGGCATAAGAGAAGTAGTCGCCCATCAAGGCCCGGCCGAAGCGCGCCTCGGCCCCCCGGTGCACGGTGCCGTCCTTGCGCACGTAAATTTTTTTGGGCAGTCCGTCCTCCGCCAGCTCCTCCTCGGGCGCGGGCGGCTCTTCGGGCGGCAGGGTCTTGGTCGGGCTGATCTCGATCACGCCGGGTTCGGGGGCCGACGGGGCATCGGGCTCGGCCGGGGGCGGTGGTTCGGGCGGCGCGTCGTCCAGGACCACGGTCTTGTCCATGGGCAGGGGCGCGGGGGCCGGAAGCTCGTCAGGGCCTTCGGGCTTGGCCGTTGCGGGTGCCGGGGCGGGCATGGGCATGGGAATGACCGGCTCGGGTTCCTTGATCTCGGTCAGGTTCACCTCCATGAGTTCCTCGGGAAGCGTCGGGGACAGGCTCGCGGAATGGAGCAGCGCCACCGCCGCCACGGCGTGGAAGAGGATGGAGAATGTCCAGCTCAGTGCCCGTTGCATGTCGCCCCGCTCACGTTCAGCGCTTGTTTCGGTCGCGCGGCTCTTCGGCCACGATGCCGAGCTTGTCGATACCCGCCGCCTTGATCTCGCCCATGACCTGGACCACGGTGCC